>JAVEEJ010000173.1 GCA_030840515.1 Frankiaceae bacterium
CTTCGCCGTGGTCTTCTTGGCGGGCGCCTTCTTCGCTGTCGCCTTGCTGGCACTGGCCTTGGTAGCGCCGGTCTTGCTGGCGCTGGTCTTGCTGGCGCTGGTCTTGGTGGCGCCGCTCTTGGCTGTCGCCTTCTTCGCGGGTGCCTTCGTCGCGGCCGTGGCCTTGCTGGCTGCCGACTTCGCAGGGGCCGCCTTCTTGGTCGCGGCGCTCTTGGCCGGAGCCGCCTTGGTGGCGGCCTTCTTCGCAGCCGTGGTCTTGCTGGCCGTCGTCCTCGCCGGCGTACCCGTAGCCGCCTTGCGCGCGGGGGCCTTCCTGGCGGCCGCGGCCGTCCCCGCCCCGCTCGCCGACTTCGTCAGCGTCACGCCCGGCTCGCTCTCGGTCGCGTCGTCCATGGCGACGACGGCGGGCACGGTCGGCGTCCTGACGGTGCGCACCTCGTCGCTGGTGTCGTCGACGCCGCCGGGGGCTGCCGCGGAGTCGAGCGCCGGGGTCTCGTTCCGGCGCTGGTAGACGCCGATCGCGAGGAACACCGCTGACAGCAAGCTGACTGCGATGGACGCCCAGACCAGCTTCAATCCGCTGGCGGCGAGACCGCCGATGAGAAGCGCGATGGCAACGAGGACCAGGCCGCCGCTGATGACGATCACGAGGACTCCACTGTCGGGGTGTAGGGGTTGACGAGGCTGTCGGTGCTCAGGGTCGTGCCGGAAGAGCACCGCCTCGACCTGAGGCCCGCGCATCCTAGCGAGGTCACGCGCCGAGGCCGGTGCAGGGCGATCACATCGGGCGCGGCGGGATCTCCGGGCCTTCGTCCACCTCGACCGCATCCGCGTCCCGAGGCGGTCCTGACGGCGCTCCCGTGGGGGCCACCGGCGGGGCCGGGGTGAACGGGCTGGCCGGTCGCGGCGGCGCCGGGGCGAGGCCCGGCGTCGGGGCTGCCGGAGGCGCCGCAGCCGGCGTAGCGGCGGATGGGGCGGTGGCCGGTGGCGCCGGCGCGAACGGGCTGCCGCCCGCGGCTGCCGGGGCAGACGCGGCCCCGCCCGGTCGCGGCGGAGCCGGCGGCGCGGCCGTCACGGGTGCGGCCGGTGCCGGCGCTGCCGGCGTCGGACCGCCTTCGCCCGCGCCACGCGCCGACAGGTCGCGCAGCTGGCCTTCGAGGTAGGCCTTGAGCCGGGTCCGGTACTCGCGCTCGAAGGCACGCAGGTCCTCGACCTGCGACTCGAGCTGGCGACGCTGGGCCTCGATCTCGGCCAGCGCGTTCACGGAACGCTGGCGTGCCTCCGCTTCGAGTGCGGCCGCGCGGGTGCGCGCTTCGGCCACCATCTGCTCGGCCTCGCGGCGGGCCTCGGCCACCGCTTCGTCGGCTGTGCGCTGGGCCAGCAGCAGCGTCCTGAGCGCCGCCTCCTGTCCGTCGCCCGCAGGCGCCGCCTCGGCCGGACCGGCAGCGGTTGCCGCGGGCGCTGCGGCAGGGGCCTCAGCCGGGGCGGGAGCACCGGCCCGCGCAGCGGAGACCTGCTGACGCAGGTCGGCGTTCTCCTTGAGCAGCCTGATCAGCTCGGTCTCCACCTCCTCCAGGAAGGCGTCGACCTCGTCCTCGTCATAGCCGCGTCCGAAGCGCGTCGAGGTGAACTGCTTGGACTTGACGTCGTCCGGGGTGAGAGTCACGGAGAAGCACCTGTCTATCGAGGAAGCGGAGGACCTAGAGACCGGCGGCCACGCTAGCGAGGATCTGCACGACGATGATCACCACGAGGAAGCCGAGGTCAAGAGAGAAGTTAGCCACTCGCAGCGGCGGCAACACCCGCCGGACCGCGCGCAGCGGTGGGTCGGTGACGGTGTAGGTGAGCTCCAGCGCTGCCGCGAGCAACCCGCTCGGGCGGAAGGAGCGGGCGAACATGAACACGTACTCCATGATCAGGCGGAAGATCAGAAGCACGAAGTAGATCTGGAGCAGCAGGGCCAGAACCTGCCCGACGTTGTGCATCAGCTCTGGTTGAAGAAGCCGCCCTCGGCGATCCGCTGCTTGTCCTCGGCGGTCACCTCGACGTTGTTGGGTGAGAGCAGGAAGACCTTCTGCGTCACCCGCTCGATCGACCCTCGAAGACCGAAGACCAGGCCCGCGGCGAAGTCGACGAGCCGCTTGGCGTCAGTGTCGTCCATCTCGGTCAGGTTCATGATCACCGGTGTGCCATCGCGGTAGTGCTCGCCGATGGTGCGCGCCTCGTTGTAGGTGCGCGGGTGAAGCGTGGTGATCCGGTAGCCCTCGACGACCGGAGGGGCCGGCGCAGGCGCGGGCCGCAGCGGCGCCACCGCCGCTCCGGTGCGGGTGGTCGGGGCGACGTGGGTGGGCTGCACTGCCTCGTCGTAGCCCTCGTCGTACTCGTCGTAGTGGTCCTCGTCCTCGACCAGGCCGAGGTAGACCGCCATCTTGCGCATCGCGCCGGCCATGCCTGCTCACCCTCCGAAGACCCAGTGTTGCTCAGACCAGTGTTGCCGTGGATCAGTGCTGTGGACTCGGCCGGACACTACCGGACGACGGGCGGCATTTAGTGGAACGCCGTGCCGAGCAACGCCGTGCCGATTCGCACATGTGTCGCGCCGGCGCTGACGGCCGCCTCCAGGTCGGCGCTCATCCCGGCCGAGAGCATGGTCGCCTCCGGGTGCGCGGCCAGGAAAGGCTCCCGGATGGCCCGCAACCGGGCAAAAGCGGCGGCGGGATCGGCGCCCAGCGGAGCGACCGCCATCAGGCCCAGCAGGTCGAGGGCGCCCGCCGCGACGACTGCCTCCGCGAGAGCGGGCAGGTCACGTTCCAGCACCCCGCCGCGGTCCGGGTCGCCGTCCAGGGAGACCTGCACGCCGACCGCGAGGCGCCTTTCGATGCGTTGCGCCTCTGCATCGAGGGCGTGCACGAGCGCGAGTCGGTCCACGGACTCCACCACGTCGGCCCAGTGGGCCACCGACCTGGCCTTGTTGGTCTGCAGCCGGCCGACCATGTGCCAGCACAGCTCCCCCTGGACGTCGGCGCGCTTGGGCGCGGCCTCCTGGTCGCGGCTCTCCCCCACCTCGCTGACCCCCAGCTCGGCCAACAACGCGACGTCCGAGGCCGGGTGGCCCTTCGTGATCGCCACCAGCGTCAGCTCCGACGGCGCGCGGCCCGCGGCCCGCGCAGCATCGGCGATGCGCCCGCGCACCGCGGCGAGGTTGTCCGCCAGCTCGGTGCGGCGGTCGCTGCCCATCACCCGAGCATCGCGTAGGCGGCCTGCCGTCCGGTCACGCCGTCGCGGCGGTGCGAGAACAGGTGCGGGGACTCGGCGGTGCAGGTCGGACTGACCTGCGTGGCGATGCCAAGCCCCTCCAGTTGGCGCGCCAAGCCCGCTCGCAGGTCCAGTCCCGGCGTGCCGCCGCGGGTGCTGCAGGCGCTTCCGGGCAGGTCCGTGTCCACCTCGTGCTGCATCTGGGCCGGCACCTCGTAGCAGTCGCCGCAGATGGCCGGCCCGAGGTTCGCGTCGATCGCCGTGGCCCCGAGCTCGCGCATGGCCTCGACGGTGCGCAGGACGACGCCCGCCGCTGCTCCGCGTCGCCCGGCGTGCGCAACCCCGACGACGTCGTCGCCGAGGAGCACGACAGGGACGCAGTCGGCGACGAGTACGGCGAGCACCAGGCCCGGCGACGCGGTGACGAGCGCATCCGCCACCGGCGGCTCATTGCGCGGCCCGTCCACGACCGCAACAGCGGCGCCGTGCACCTGGTCCATCCACACGACGCGGTCCGACGCGACACCGCGACGGTCAGCAAAGCGCCGACGGTTCTCTGCCACGGCCTCGGCGAGGTCGCCCACGTGCGTGGCGAGGTTCGCCTCGGCGTAGGGACCGCCACTGACGCCGCTGGAGCGACGATGGGTGAACCCGTAGACGCCGCTCACGGCAGGGTCTGCGGCGCTGAGTCTGCTGAGCTCACTTCAGGAAGTCGGGCACGTCCAGGTCGTCGGAGTCCTCGAAGACGATGGTCCGCCGCGACGGCTCCGCGGCACGCCGGGGTGCGGGCTCGGCCTCGCGCGCGGACTGGCGCACGGCGGCGGGCTCGCGATCCACCAGGTCGAGCTCGATGTCCTCCTCGACCTCGGGGGTCGCCGAGCGTCGGGCCTCCACCTTGCGTGCCTTGGGCAGCCCACCGTCGAAGCCGGCTGCGATCACGGTGACCCGCACCTCGTCGCCCAGGGCATCGTCGATGACAGCACCGAAGATGATGTTCGCGTCGGGGTGAGCGGCGTCGGCGACGAGTCGAGCGGCCTCGTTGATCTCGAAGAGTCCGAGATCGCTGCCGCCGGCGATGGAGAGCAGGACGCCGTGCGCGCCGTCGATGCTCGCCTCGAGCAGCGGGCTCGAGATCGCCATCTCGGCCGCTGCGATGGCGCGGTCGTCACCGCGCGACGAGCCGATGCCCATCAGCGCGCTTCCGGCGCCGTTCATGACGCTCTTCACATCGGCGAAGTCGAGGTTGATCAGACCCGGCGTCGTGATGAGGTCGGTGATGCCGGAGACACCCTGCAGCAGCACCTGGTCCGCGGAGCGGAACGCGTCGAGCACCGAGATGTTGCGGTCGCTGATGGACAGCAGCCGGTCGTTGGGGATGACGATGAGGGTGTCGCACTCGGAGCGCAGTCCCTCGATGCCGACCTCGGCCTGGCCCGCGCGTCGACGACCCTCGAAGCCGAAGGGGCGGGTCACCACGCCGATCGTGAGGGCACCGAGCGAGCGGGCGATGCTGGCGACGACGGGTGCCCCGCCCGTGCCGGTGCCGCCGCCCTCGCCGGCGGTCACGAACACCATGTCCGCGCCCTTGAGGACTTCCTCGATCTCCTCGCGGTGGTCCTCGGCTGCTCGCCTTCCGACGTCCGGGTCGGCGCCGGCACCGAGACCACGCGTGAGCTCGCGGCCGACGTCGAGCTTGACGTCCGCGTCGCTCATCAGCAGCGCCTGCGCGTCGGTGTTGATCGCGATGAACTCGACGCCCTTGAGGCCGACCTCGATCATCCGGTTGATGGCGTTGACGCCACCACCGCCGATGCCCACGACCTTGATGACTGCCAGGTAGTTCTGCGGAGCTGCCACGCCGGAGGGTCCTCTCCTCGCCGGTCGGACGTGCGCGAATGACGCGCACGCGGTGCTGCTGAGCTCTGCCGGTCGAGGACCGGTGACGGGGAAGGCGTCACCGGGTGGCCGGCCGGGCGGAACCGCCCTCACCCTCAAGTTGACGGTTAACGTTATGTCAGCCTGTGAGATGGCCGGAACCGTAGGCACCTGCGGGGTTCGGGTCAAGCCGGGTCGGCAAGGTTGTGCTGGCCGCGCGTGTCCTCACCCTCGACGTGAAGATGACGTGCAGCCGATCGTCGGCGTCATGCCACGGGCCACGACCCGGAGGGCTTAGCGGGTGGTGACGACGCTCGGCGAGCTGACGTCGTACACGTGCGCTCGGCGGTGCACCAGCGTCGCGAGGATCCGGGCCTTCTCGGCCGAGCGCTCGGCCGATCCCCAGACCACGGTGGCTCCCGAGCTGAGCCACAGCCGCACGCTGTCAGCCGAGGAGGCCTCGACCCGCGTCACGGTGGACAGCAGCGGGGCGGGGAGCGCCGCCAGCACCTGCGCGGCACTGCGTGCGGCTTCCGCACTGCGCTCTCCTGGGGCAGGGAGCTTGACCTCGCGCAGCGCCTTCGGTCGCGGGCCCGCCGGGCCGAACTCCACCCCCTGCGAGTCCACGAGCCACCACCCGTCGGCTCGGTGCACGGTGGCGATCGGTGTGCGCTCCACGACGCGGATGCTCACCGTCGACGGCCAGCGCCGGCTGACCTGGACGGAGCGCACCCCGGAGAGCTGCTCCACCCGGTGACGCAGCTCGGTGGTGTCCAGCGTCAGCAGGGCCTGGCCCTTGACGGGCCCGAGGGCAGCGACCACCTGCGCGCTCTGCATCCGGTGTGCGCCGTGCACCGTCACTGCACGCACGGAGAAGACACCCGAGGCGAGCACGACCCATCCGAGGGCAGCGACGGCGATCGCGCCGACAAGGACACCGACCAGCGGCCGGATCGCCTGCAGCCGCGCAGCTTTGGCTCTCGCGGCGAAGCGCTGGCGCGAGCTGCGCGGAGTCCGGCGGCTCACGACTCGTGCCCCGCCATGAGGACCGCCACGACCTCGGGCCCGATCATCGTGATGTCGCCGGCTCCCAGCGTGATCACGATGTCCCCGGCTCGCGCCAGCGCCGCCAGGCGCCCGGGGACTGCCGACCACGACGGCTCGAAGACGGCGTCGATCTCAGGAGCCACTGCGTCGGCCACCAGTGCACCGGTGACTCCAGGGACCGGGTCCTCACGTGCGGCGTACACGTCCATCACGACCACGGCGTCGGCAAGGCTGAGTGCCGCGCCGAACTCCGTGGCGAAGGCCGCGGTGCGGCTGTAGAGGTGCGGCTGGAATGCGACGAGCACACGGCCGCCGGCCGCAACCGTGCGGGCCGCGCGCAGGGTCGCTTCGACCTCGGTGGGGTGATGGGCGTAGTCGTCATACACGCGCACGCCTACCGCAGAGCCCACCGGCTCGAAACGCCGACGGGCGCCGTGGAACTCGCCCAGTGCCTCGATGAGCGGCGCTGCTGGGAAGCCGAGCCTCAAAGCCGTCGCCAACGCCGCGGCGGAGTTGAGCACGTTGTGCAGACCCGGCACAGCGAGGTGCACCGACAGCGGTGGTTGCCCGCGCCGATGCAGAGACCACGTCGAGCCGGAGCCCACCATCGACACGTCGCGCACCTGCACGTCGGCATCCTCGGCCTCGCCGTAGCTGACGAGCTCGACACCGCGCTGCACGGCCGCGTCCATCACGCGTCGCGACCCGGGGTCGTCAGCGCAGACGACCACGAAGCCCCCCGGCTGGACGGTGGCGATGAAGTCGAGGAAGGCGCGATCGACCGCGTCCCCATCGCCGTAGTGGTCGAGGTGGTCGGGCTCGACGTTGGTCACCACGGCGGCCTCTGGGTGCAGCAGGAGGAACGACCCGTCGCTCTCGTCGGCCTCGGCAACGAACAGGTCACCGCTGCCGTGGTGGGCGTTGGACCCCGGCTCGTTGAGGTCACCGCCGATGGCGAAGGAGGGATCGGCCCCGGCGCGCTGCAAGGCGACAGTCAGCATCGAGGTCGTGGTCGTCTTCCCGTGGGTGCCCGCGATGGCGACCCCCCGGCGGCCGGCCATCACCGCGGCGAGTGCCTCCGCCCGCCGGAGCACGCGAAGTCCCCGCGCATGCGCCTCGACCAGCTCCGGGTTGCTCCCCCGGATAGCGGTCGAGACGACCACGGTGTCGGCGCCTGCGACCTGTGGCGCCGCGTGCCCGATGTGAACCTCCGCGCCGAGCGCGGCGAGTGCGACGAGAGCCTTGGAGTCCTTGGCGTCACTGCCGCTCACGGGCAGCCCGCGCGCTAGGAGGATGCGCGCGATCCCGGACATGCCAGCGCCACCGATGCCGATGAAGTGGACATGACCGAGCTGCTCGGCCACCGGGGGCGCTGCGGCGGTCACGCCTCCATCATCCCCGCCCCGACCGGGCCGGCAGCGCTCGCAACGCCGCGTGGGCACGGCAAATCAGGCGCGCCACTCCCGGGGTGGATCCGGGCTCACAGGCCTCGGGTCCACAAGGGGCACCGTCCACCAGCCGACGTCGTGCCAGGCGCCGCTCTTGTAGCCGACGCTCGGGTAGACGCCGACCGGGGTGAAGCCGAGCTTCTCGTGAAGCCGCACGCTCCCCTCGTTCGGCAGCGCGATCCCGGCGAAGGCCCGCACGTAGCCCAGACCGCGGAGCTCTGCGAGAAGTGCTTCGTAGAGCGCTGTTCCGGCCCCCCGACGCTGCGCCCGCTCGGCGAGGTAGACCGAGACCTCGACGGACCACTGGTAGGCGGCCCTGGCGCGAAACGGCGCGGCATAGGCGAAGCCGGCCATCGCACCCTCGACCTCCACGACGAGCCAGGGCAGCCGCGGCCTGCCGGAGGTGCGGCGGGTCCTCATCTCGGCGCTGTCCGGGGCGACGAGCTCGAAGGAGACCGCGCTGTGTGTGACATACGGCGCGTACACGCGGGCGATGGCCTCGTCGTCCCCCTCCCGCGCACTACGGACCTGCATCAGTGGGTGACCACCGACCTGACGAGCTCGGCGAGTCGCTCATCGGCGTCGCGCACCCCGAAGCGCGATGCGGCACGCGACATGACGCGAAGCCGCTCCGCGTCATGCAGCAACGGCACCACCTCGGCGCACAGGCGGTCGCCGTCGAGCTCCCCGTCGGGCACGAGCGCGCCACCACCAGCCGCCACCAGCGGCTCAGCGTTGCGACGCTGCTCGCCGTTGCCGATCGGCAGCGGGACGTAGACGGCGGGCAGCCCGACAGCGGCTAGCTCCGCGCACGTCATGGCCCCTGCCCGGCACACCGCGAGGTCGGCCGCGGCGTACGCGAGGTCCATACGGTCCAGGTAAGGCACGGGCACGTATCCCGGCCGGGCCGGAGGCAGCTCGTTGGCGGCCCCGACCGCATGCAGCACGCGCACGCCAGACCCGAGCAGCGTGTCGAGCGACTCGTCGACCGCGGCGTTGAGTGAGCGGGCCCCCTGCGAGCCGCCGTACACGAGCAGCACAGGCCCGTCGACGGGCAGCCCGAAGAACGCGCGGCCCTCCGCCCGCAGCAGCTCGCGGTGCAGTCCGCTGACCGACTGGCGCAACGGCATCCCCACCCGGATCGCCCTCGGCAACCGGGCGGCGGGAGAGGCCACCGCGACAGCAGCAGCGTGGCGGGCGCCGACGCGGTTTGCCAGGCCTGGCTTGGCATTCGCCTCGTGGATGACGACGGGGACCTTGAGCCTGCGAGCCGCCAGGTAGGCCGGCAGCGCGACGTACCCACCGAAACCGACGACGACGTCGGCCCCCTGGATGACGGCCCGAGCGGCCGCGATGGCCTTGCGCAGCCTGATCGGCACCGTGAGCAGGTCCATCGACAGCCGCCGTGGGAGCGGCACCGGCGGGATCAGCGCGAGCTCGTAGCCCCGCTCGGGGACCAGCCGAACCTCGAGCCCACGAGCCGTGCCGAGCGCGACGATCTGCACGGTGGGATCGTGACGGCGCAGGGCGTCGGCCAACGAGAGCGCGGGCTCGATGTGGCCTGCTGTGCCACCCCCCGCCAGGACTACGCGCATGATCAGCGAGGCTAGCCCGCCGCGGCGGCCGCCAAACGGCGCCGGGCGAGGAACTGACGGATCGGCCCGGGTCCGCGCGTGCGCAGCGCCGCCGCCGCGCCGGGCTCACGCCGGGCGAAAGACAGCAGCATCCCGATCGCGGCCATCGTCGGCAGCAGCGACGAGCCGCCGAACGACACCAGAGGCAGCGGGATCCCGGTCACCGGCAGCACGTTGATGACCGCGCCGATGTTGATAAGCGCCTGAGCCATGATCCAGGCGGTCGCCGTCGCCGCGGCCAGCCGCGAGAAGCGGTCCGTGCTGCGCATTGCCACTCGGGCCCCCGCGAGTCCGAGCGCGGCGAAGACCGTCAGCACCGCGAGGGTTCCCACCAAGCCGAGCTCCTCGCCGATGATCGCGAAGATGAAGTCGGTGTGCGCGTGGGGCAGGTACTCCCACTTCTCCCGAGAGCCGCCGAGTCCAAGGCCCCACCAGCCTCCGCTCGACAAGGCGTAGATCCCTTGCGCAGCCTGATATCCGGACCCGTGGGCGTCCTTGAAGGGGTCGGTGAAAGACGTGAGTCGCTGCAGCCGGTAGGGCTCGATCACGACAAGCAGTCCGATGATGGTGACCACCGCGCCGACCATTGCCCCGAAGACCCGCCCGGGCGCGCCGGAGACCCAGAGCAGGGCTAGCACGATGGTCAGCAGGACGAGGGTGGTGCCGAGGTCGCGGCCGATCATGACGAGCAGCACGGCGACCCCGGTCACCGGGATCAGCGGCAGCAGCAGGTGCTTCCAATCCCCCAGCAGCTTGTGCTTGCGCGCGATGAGGTCAGCACCCCACAGCACCAGGCCGAGCTTGGCGAACTCACTCGGCTGCAGCCGCAACGGCCCACCGAGGTTGATCCAGCGGGTCGCCCCGTTGACGTTGACGCCCATCCCTGGCACGAGGACCAGCACGAGGCCGGCGAGCGAGGCGAGCAGCAGCGGGTAGGCGAGCGCCCGGTAGACCCTCGGGTGCAGCCGCGAGGCGACCCACATGAGCGGCAGGCCGACCGCGACGTACATCGCCTGCCGCTGCAGCAGGGTGAACGAGCTCCCGGTGTCCACGTAGGCCACCACGCTCGACGCCGAGAGCACCATGACGAGCCCCAGCGTCACCAGGATCGCGGTGGCCCCGAGGATGAGGTAGTAGGAGGCCAGCGGCCGGTCGAGGAACCGGTTCACCGGACCGGGCCCAGAGCGTGCACCGCCGCGGCGAAGGCGCGGCCGCGGTCCGCGTAGTCGCGGAACATGTCCATCGACGCTGCCGCCGGCGCGAGCAGCACGACGTCGCCGACCGAGGCCAGCTCGGCGGCAGCGCGCACAGCGGTGTCCATCGCACCAGTGTCAGCCGCCTCGACCACGACAACCGGCACATCCGGGGCGTGTCGCGCGAGCGCGTCCGCGATGACCGACTTGTCCCTGCCGATCAGCACCGCGCCGCGAAGTCGCCCGGCCTGGGCGGCCACCAGCGGCGCGATGTCGGCGCCCTTGAGCAGGCCGCCGGCGATCCAGACGACGGACGAGTACGCCGACAGCGACGCCTCGGCCGCGTGGGGGTTGGTGGCCTTGCTGTCGTCGACGTAGCGCACGCCGTCGACCGTACCCACGACGGCGTTGCGGTGGGGTCCTGGCCGGTAGTCGCGCAGTCCCTGCTCGATCTGCGCCGCGGTCACGGCGAACTCCTCGTGCAGGTTGAGGCTGGTGGCCAGCGCGGCGGCGGCCAGCGCGTTGGACAGGTTGTGCGGCCCGGGCAGGGAGACGGCGCTCGTGGGCGCCAATCGGCCGTCGACCGCGCCGGCGACGGGCCCGACACCGCCGCAGATCCACCCGTCGCTCACCCTGATCTGCGCACGCTGGTCGTGGAGGCTGAACGGGTGACTGTCGTGGAGACCCTCGGCGAGCTTCGCGGTGAGCGGGTCGTCGGCATTCCACACCGCGCACGCGCCCTCATCCCAGATCCTGTGCTTCGCCGCCATGTACGCATCCATCGACCCATGCCAGTCGACGTGGTCGTCGGCGATGTTGAGGATGGCCGCGGCGTCGAACTGCAGCGAGGACGACCAGTGCAGCTGGAACGACGACACCTCGACCGCCAGCACGTCGTACTCGCCCATCACCGCCTCGATCAACGGCGTCCCGATGTTGCCCGCTGCGGTCGAGCGAATTCCGGCTGCCTGCAGGATCGACGCGAGCATCCCGGTGGTCGTGGTCTTGCCGTTGGTCCCGGTGACTCCCAGCCAGCGCGGACCTGTTCGCACCGGCCACTGCTGGCGCTGCACACGGGCTGCGAGCTCGGGCTCACCGATCACCTCGATGCCGCTGGCTTGTGCCGCGACGAGGAACGGGTTGTCGGGACGCCAGCCAGGGGACGTGACCACGAGCTCCGCGTCCGGGAGCTGCTCCGGCGGCGAGGCGGTGCGCACGTCGACGCCCAGGTCGGCCAGCTCGGCATCGCGTTCGGGCACCGCCAGTGCGTCGACCGCGATCACGGACGCACCCAGCCCGACAAGCACTCGCGCGGCGGCAGTCCCGGACACCCCGAGGCCGGCGACGCACACCTGGCGCCCGGCCCAGCTGCTCACCACGGCCTCAGCTCAGCGGGTTGTGCGAGAGGAACTCCGCGTAGAAGACGCCGAGCCCGAAGGCGATGGCCAGCCCGGCGATGATCCAGAAGCGCACGATGACGGTGTTCTCGGCCCAGCCGGCCAGCTCGAAGTGATGGTGGATCGGGGCCATGTTGAACACCCGTTTGCGCGTCACCTTGAAGACCCCGACCTGCAGGATCACCGAGAGCGTCTCGAGGACAAACAAGCCTCCGAGTACGACGAGTAGGAGTTCGGTGCGCGTGGTGATGGCGAGCCCGGCAACCAGCCCGCCGAGGGCGAGCGAGCCCGTGTCACCCATGAAGATCCGCGCCGGGGACGCGTTCCACCACAAGAACCCGAAGCAGGCGCCCATGGCGGCCGCACCTACGAGTGCCAGGTCGAGCGGGTCACGGGCGTCGTAGCAGCCCGGACCGGAGCCGGTGGCGCAGGCGTTGCCGAACTCCCAGAACGAGATGATCACGTAGGAGGCGAGCACCATCACCGAGGTTCCGCTGGCGAGGCCGTCGAGCCCGTCCGTCAGGTTCATCCCGTTGGACGCCGCGGAGATCATCAGGTAGGCCCAGATGACGAAGCCGATCGCGCCGAAGGCAAGGCCGGTGTCGCGCACGAACGACAGGTGAGTCGACGCGGGGGTCAGGCCGCGTCCGTCCTTCCACTGCAGCGCGAGCACCCCGAAGGTGATCCCGACGACGGCCTGGCCGCCGAGCTTCGCCCGGGACCGCAGGCCGAGCGAGCGCTGCTTGTAGATCTTGATGAAGTCGTCGAGGAAGCCCACTCCCCCGAGGCCGAGCATCAGCCCGAGCACCAGCAGACCGGAAGCGGTAGGGCCTTGCCACAGCGCGAGGTGCGCGATGCCGTAGCCGCCCAGGGTCGCCGCGATGATGACCGCGCCGCCCATGGTGGGGGTGCCCATCTTCGTGTGGTGGGTGGTCGGCCCGTCGTCGCGGATCAGCTGTCCGTAGCCCTTGCGGCGCAGCAGCCGGATGGCCGCGGGCGTGCCGAGCAGCGAGATGATCAGGGCGACGGTCGCCGCGATGAGGACGCCCTTCACGTCGCCGCTCCCTGTCGCTCGATGAGCGCAGTCGCGAGGCGTTCAAGACCCGCGGAGCGGGAGGCCTTGACCAGCACGACATCGCCCGGTCGCACCTGCTCCTGCAGCACTGCGACCGCGGCGTCGATGTCAGGCACCAGCACGGACTCCTCCGGGGAGGAGCCTTCCAGAGCAGCTCCACGCTGGATGTGCGCCGCGCCGAGCCCGACGGCAAGGACCTTGTCCACCCCGACCTGCCGGGCCAGCCGTCCGACCGTCTCGTGCTGCTCATCAGCGGCGTCGCCGAGCTCGGCCATCGGGCCCAGCACCGCCCAGGTTCGCTGCCCCTGGGCCATCGCCTTGAGGGCCTGCAACGCGGCGCCCATCGACTCGGGGTTGGCGTTGTAGGCGTCGTTGATGACCGTCACGCCACCTGCGGTGCGCGTCACCTCCATCCGCCAGCGGCTGGCAGCGGTCGCGTTGCTCAGTCGCTCCGCCACGGTCTCGAGCTCCATGCCCACCGCGAGCGCTGCGGCCACGCAGGCGAGCGCGTTGCCGACGTGGTGCCCGCCGTGCAATCCCATGGTCACCGTCGCTCGTCGACCGTCCACCACTACGTCGAATGAGGGGCGCGCGAGCTCGTCAAGGCGCACCTGCTCAGCGGTCACGTCGCACCCGGGGCTCAGGCCGACCGTCACCACTCTGGCGACGGTGCGCTCGGCCATCGCCGCCACCAGCGGGTCGTCGCCGTTCAGCACCGCGACACCCTCCGGGC
>JAVEEJ010000180.1 GCA_030840515.1 Frankiaceae bacterium
CACCAGCAGGGCCAGGGCACCGCACACCGCTGCCAGCGCGGTGCCCAGGTCGGCGGTCTGCAGCGCACGGGCGGCGGCCGCGGGGCGTGGGCACGTCAGCGCGAGGAGGGCGCAAACCGCAAGGCCGGCGATCAGCTGGCAGCGTGCCCTCATCTGAACCTCCGTTTGATGCCATTTGCTTGTGTTTGCTTTCTAACACCTCCAACAACGTCTGGTCAAGTGGGCTTGATGTGTCGTCCGAGCGGGCGTGGCAGGGTGGGCGGATGCGCTGGGAGGCCCTGTTCGCTGATCTCGAGGCCGAGCTGGCTGCCGCCGAGGCGGCGGAGCTCGCGGGAGAGGTCGCCGATCGCACCCGCAGCGCGCTGGCCCAGACCCGCCTCGCTGATCGACTGCGCGCCGCCCAAGGAGCCGAGCTCGAGCTGGTGCTGCTCGGAGGGCTGCGGGTGCGGGGAAGGCTCGCAGCGAGCGGCCCCGACTGGTCATTGATCGCAGAGTCGTCAGGTGCGGAGCTGCTCGTGCCTCATGAGGCGCTCGCGTCTGTCGCGGGTGCCGGGACCCTGGGCGAGTCCAGCGCGTCCGTCGTGGATTCCAGGCTCGACTTCGCCAGTGCGCTGCGGGGGATCGCCCGTCGCCGGGCCGGAGTGCGCGTGCGGCTCCTCGACGGCACCGAGTCGGCCGGCACGATCGACCGAGTAGGCGCCGACGCGCTCGACCTCGCCCTGCACCCTGAGGGAGAGGCGAGGCGTCGTGGCGCGGTCCGGCAGGTGGTGATCGTGCCCCTGAAGAGCCTCGGGTCGGTCAGGGCCGACTAGCTGTCGGCGGGCTCGTCACCGGCGCCGAACGGGTGCGCCTCGATGAAGCTGCGGGTCTCGTCGTACATGCGAGCGATGTACTCCTCCAGCTTCTGCGCCTCCACGCGCCAGACGCCACGGCCCCCGATCTTGATGGCGGGCAGCTCGTTGTTGCGCACGAGCGCGTAGGTCTGGGCCGAGGAGATCTGCAGGATCTCGCCGACCTCAGCCAGGGTCAGGAAGCGGGGCGCCACGGCGGACAGTATGGCGAGCGGCTGGTCGTGACCGGCGGCGCTCGTCCACAACCCCGCAGCGCGCACGCCGCCGCTACGGCACGATGACCCCTCCGAACGAGGAGGGGCATGTCTGAGTTGTCGTCGCCGGCGGCGTCCCGGCTGGGATCGCCGCGCTGGCTCGACCCGCGTCTGCTCGGCGGGGTCCTGCTCGTGCTGCTGTCCGTCGTACTCGGGACCCGCGTCGTGTCCGCGGCTGACCACTCGCAGCTGGTCTGGGCGGCCGCCCACGACCTGGCGCCCGGCGCCTCGGTGGAGGCCTCCGACCTGACGGCCGTCCGGTCCCGGCTCTTCGGCGCGGGTGGGCTCTACCTCAGCGCCGAGCACGGCTCGGCTCCGGTGGGCTACGTGGTGACGCGGCCGGTGGCCAAGGGTGAGCTCGTGCCGCTCGGAGCGCTGGCGCGCGACACGTCCGACACCCGGCTCGTCACCGTGCCGGTCAAGCAGTTCCACCTGCCGCTCGCGCTGGCCGAGGACGAGCGCGTGGACGTCTACGTCACGATCAAGCCCCGGGGCAGTGAGACACCCGCACCGCCCACCCTGGTCCTGACCAACGCGGTGGTCGCCTCGGTGCAGCGCGGAGGGGGTCGCCTCGGCGGCAGCGGCGCGGACAACGGCGTGGTCCTGCGCGTGCCCACGGGTGCGGTGCCGGCTCTCATCGCCGCCATCCAGCGCGGCGACATCGACCTCGTCCGGGTGCCGAGGAACCACGGATGACCATCGGGGTCCTCACCGCGATCGGGGACACCGGGCGTGAAGCCGCACTGGTGTCCTCGCTCGAGCGCCGCGATCTCGGCGTCCGGGTGGTCCGCCGCTGCATCGACCTCCCGGACCTGCTCGCGGCTGCGGCCGCGGGCAGCGCACAGGCTGTCGTCCTGTCCGCCGACCTGCGCCGGCTCGACCGGGACGCGCTGACCCGGCTGGCCATCGCGGGGGTCGCCGTGGTCGGGCTCGTGGCGCCAGGGGACGAGGAGGCCGAGCGTCGGCTCCGTCAGCTCGGGCTCACGCACGTGCTGCCCGCCGACGCGCCCCCCGAGGAGATCTCCGCGGCCGTGCTGGCGGCGGTCGAGGCCGGCCCGATCGGCACCATCACCGGGCCGGCGCTGGGCTTCGGCGACCCTGCCGACGCGCTGCCGTTGACGGCGCCCGCAGCGCAGGAGGAGGAGCCGCTCGCCCCGGGCTCCGGACTGCTGGTCGCGGTGTGGGGTCCGGCGGGGGCGCCGGGGCGAACCACGACGGCGATCACCGTGGCCACGGAGCTGGCCGACCTCGGGAGCTCGACGCTGCTCGTGGATGCCGACAGCTACGGCGGGGTCGTCGCCCAGCTGCTCGGCCTGCTCGACGAGGCCCCAGGTCTGGCGGCTGCCTGCCGGGCGGCGAACGCCGGCGCACTCGACGTGCCGGCGTTGGCGCAGCTGGCCCGGACGCTATCCCCGACCTTGCGCGTCCTGACCGGGATCTCGCGTGCTGACCGCTGGCCCGAGCTGCGTCCCGCGGCGTTGGAGGTGGTGCTCGCCGCCGCCCGCAGCCTCAGCGCGGTCACTGTCGTCGACTGCGGCTTCTCCCTGGAGCAGGACGAGGAGCTCGTGTACGACGTGGCGGCCCCGCGCCGCAACGGGGCGACCACCGCCGCTCTGGAGGCAGCCGACGTTGTGCTCGCGGTCGGGTCGGCTGACCCCGTCGGCCTGCAGCGGCTGGTCCGAGGCCTGGGCGAGCTGCGCGAGCTCGTCCCAGGAGCGGAGGTCCGCGTGGTGATCAACCGGGTGCGGCGCGGCCCCACGGGGCCCGGGCAGCCCGAGCCCGAGATCGCCGCCGCCCTCGAGCGCTACGCCGGTGTCGTCAACCCGTGGTTCGTCCCGCTGGACATCGCCGGCCTCGACGCCGCTCTCGCGGCCGGGCGGGCGCTCGTCGAGGTGGCGCCCGAATCGAGCGCGCGTGCCGCGCTGCGCGGTCTCGCCGCCTCCCTGGTGGGCGTCACCCTGCCGGAACGCAGTCGCCGTCGCGGGCGGCGCGCAGCACCGAGCCGCAGCTAGAGCGCGAGCACGACCTTGCCGGTCGCACGCCGCTCGCTGAGCACGCGCAGCGCCTCCGGCGCCTCGGCGAAGGGCAGCGTCACGCCGACCACCGGGCGGACGAAGCCGGCTCCGATCATCCGCTCGAGGTCGTCGCCGATCCCTCGGAGCACCTCTGGCTTGGCCAAGGCGAACGCACCCCAGGCCACACCGACCGCGGACACGTTCTTGAGCAGCAGTCGGTTGGCCGCGATCGAGGGGATCTCGCCGTCGGCGAACCCGACCACGAGCAGCCGACCCTCGGGGCGCAGCACGGACAGCGACGGGCCGGTGCGGCCGCCGCCCACTGGGTCCACCACGACGTCCACGCCGCCGCTCGCCTTCACCGCGTCGACCCAGCCGTCGGTGAGCACCACCTCGTCGGCGCCCGCATCCGACGCGACGCTGCCCTTGTCCTCGCTCGACACGACGGCGACCACGTGCGCGCCGAGTGCCTTGGCGACCTGGATCGCGGCCGTCCCCACGCCGCCCGCGGCCCCGTGGACGAGGACCCGCTCACCGGCCTGGGTGCGACCGCGATGGACCAGTGCGAAGTGGGCGGTGTGGTAGTTCATCACCAACGCGGCGCCCTCGCCCCACGACAGCGCGTCGGGCAGTGCGAAGCAGCAGACCGCGGGTACGCCGACCCGCTCGGCCCAGCCGCCGAGCATCCCGAATCCGACCACCCGATCCCCGACTGCGAACCCCGATCCCTCCGCCGCGCTCACCACCAGTCCGGCGACCTCTGCGCCGGGAGTGAACGGGGGCTCGGGCTTGAGCTGGTACTTGCCCTGGGTCAGCAGCAGCTCAGGGAACGAGACCCCGGTGGCCTTGACCTCGATGACCACCTCACCCGTCGGCTCGGGCGCGTCGCTGACCAGGCGCAGCCCGTCAGGACCCGAGGTTCCGTCGGACGTCCAGGCCTTCATGCCGGGGCCTGGGCGCGCTCGACGTGCTTGCCCAGCTCGGCCCGGCCGACCGATCGGATGTGCACCTCGTCCGGACCGTCGGCGAGCCGGAGCGTGCGCAGGCCCGCCCACATCTCGGCCAGCGGAGCGTCGTCGGAGATGCCCAGCGCGCCGTGCACCTGGATCGAGTCGTCGAGCACCTTGAGCGCCACCCGCGGGACGATCACCTTGATGGCGGCGATCTCGGACGCCGCGGCCTTCGACCCGAACTGGTCGATCATCCACGCCGTCTTGAGCACCAGGAGCCGGGCCTGCTCGATGGCCATGCGGGCCTCGGCGATCTGCGCGCGCACCACTCCTTGTGCGGCCAGCGGCCGTCCGAACGCGACCCGCGTCAGGGCGCGTTGGCACATCAGCTCCAGTGCCCGCTCGGCCATCCCGATAGCGCGCATGCAGTGGTGGATGCGCCCGGGGCCGAGCCGCGCCTGCGCGATGGCGAAGCCCTCACCCTCGCCCGCGATCAGGTTCGAGGCGGGCACCCGTACGTCGGTGAAGGTGATCTCGGCGTGGCCGCCGTGCCAGCCGTCGTCGTAG
>JAVEEJ010000244.1 GCA_030840515.1 Frankiaceae bacterium
CGCACGTCCACTCCAGGCTGATCATCCAGGAGACCGCCAACCGACGCGGCGGCTCCCACACCTCGACTCGGCCGACGGTTGTCTCCGCGCCATCGGCGTGCACCGTGAGCCAGCGACCACCGACCCCGGCTTCGATGTGAGAGGTCACATACGGCGAGTCGTGCAGCACGTGCGCCCGCGGCCACCAGTCGTCCATGTGGTTGACGAACGCGTCGAAGGCCCGCTCGGCCGAGACGCCCACCTCGACCGAGGTGCGGACAGGTGCGGTGACTGCAGTCATGACTGATCCCCTTCGACGAATGCTTTGAACGAGTGGAGTGAGTCGGTCCACAGCTCCTCGAGGTAGGCACGAGCCACCTCGAAACCCTGCGGGTCGACTGCGTAGAGCCGACGCGTGCCAGCCGCCCGGTCGCTGACCAGGCCCGCGCTCTTCAGCACCTTCAGGTGCTGGCTGACGGCCGGCCGGCTCACCGGCAACGTGTCCGCGAGCTCGCCCACTGCCAGCGGGCCGTGCGAGCGAAGCCGCTGGACGATGGTGCGCCGCGTGCCGTCGCCAAGCGCGTCGAGCACGGTCTCCGCCGCAGTTCCGTAAGTTGACACGAACGGTAAGTTAAAACTTACGAGAGCCTGCCGTCAAGCCCCTCGTTATCGTCGAGCCGTGACCGGTGAGGAGAGCGCAGCCGCGGCGGAGCTCGGGGGTCGGGTTGCTGCGGGCGTGGCGGCCATCGTGCAGGACGTGCAGCGCGCGGTGTCGAGCCGCGTCGAGCGACTCACCGGGCCGCCCGCCGCCCCCGTCCATGCGGCCCAGAAGGCGATCAGCGGCGGCGTCTACGCCGCGGTACGCGGCAGCTTGACCCTGGCGTCAAAGGGGATCGGGGCCGCCGCCGCAGCACGCGCGGACGGACAAAGCGCGCGTGACGCGAGCTCGCCCCGCGCTCGGGCCGTCGTCGCAGCCGTGAACGGCGCGGCCGGTGGACTGCTGGCCGACGAGGGCAGCCCGTGGGCGATTCCGCTCACCGCCAGAGCCCACGGCGAGCCCACTCCGAGGGTGGCGGTGCTGCTGCACGGGCTTGGGGAGAGCGACAGCTCTTGGCGCAGCGACCCGGACTACCGGCTGCTGCTGCGGGAGCTCGGCTGGACGCCGTTGCTGGTTCGCTACAACAGCGGACGTCGGGTCTGGCAGAACGGCAGCGAGCTCTCGGAACGGCTCGAGTCGCTCCTCGCGGAGTGGGCGGTGCCGGTCACCGAGATCGCACTGGTCGGCCACTCGATGGGCGGGCTGGTCGCGCGCAGCGCCGTCCACGCGGCCCAAGCACAGTCAGCCGCATGGGTGGCGGACGTGACTCGTCTCATCACCCTCGGGACCCCCCACGAAGGCGCTCCGCTGGCACGGTTCGGCCACCTCGCTCGCGGGTTGTTGAGCCGGGTCCCGGAGACCCGGCCGCTCGCGACAGTCATCGACTTCGACCGGGCGCCGGGCATCGACGACCTGCGCCGAGGAGACGTCCACGAGCTCCCCGAAGCTCAGGGGACACCACTGCCGGACCACATCCGGGTGCGCACGCTGTGCGCCACGCTGGCACGGTCCGAACAGCACCCCGTCAGCCGAGTGCTTGGCGACCTGTTGGTGATGGCGCCGAGTGCGACGAGTACGTCGAGCGGCCGACGCGCTGACGACGACCGGCGCCACCTCGGCGGCCTGCACCACTTCGACCTGCTGGGCCATCCAGAGGCGGCCGACCAGCTGCGGGCCTGGATGCAGTAGAGCGGGCACTGGACGAGTTGTTGGCAGCCGCAGGCGCTACCCGATGACGACGCAGCAACGGCCCTCCGCGGGCGCGAGCGCGGCCTCGACCTCTGGGTCCCCGTCCACCCCGTCGATCATGCCGGCGATCAGCGCTGCGTTGACGGCGCACACGACGTCACGCGCCTGACCAGCGGCGGCCGCGAACGGGCAGTTGAGCATGGTGATCCCGGTTCGCGACCGATCAGGCTCATAGCCGCCGGCCTCACACAGTCGCGCCGCAGCGGCCAGGGTGCCGCTGCGGGAGCGCGGGCGCCGGGGGCCCAAGGAGGCAGCCCGCGCGCGACCCGCCTCTCGGGCCAGCTCGACGGCGCGCCCCACGGCATCGCCCGGGCGCTCAGCGATCGCCTGCGCGAGCAGGGCGGCAAGCCAGCCGTAATCCCTGGCGGGGACCGACACGGCGAGCTCGGGACCGACCGCCCGGTAGCGCTTCGCCGGCCGTCCCGACCCCGGCCCCCGCTGCCGTCCCTCCACGGGGGCGAAGTCCACGGACAGCAGCCCCGCGGCCGCCAGGCGATCGAGGTGGAATGCCGCGAGCCGGGTGCTGATCCCCGCGGCGTGCGCCGCCTGCTCCCGCGTGGTGGGACGGCCGGCGCGGCGGACCACGTCGTAGACCTCGCGGCGGGTGGGCTCGGTGAGCAGCTCCACCAGCTGCCAGGGCGTACGACGCTCGTGGCTTGACACGGACCACCCTCCGGCTCTATTACCAGTGCCTGTTGGTTTTAGTTTTGCCCGACCGGGGCAGCCCCGTCAACCGAGGAGGACTCGTGCGGCACTTCAGCTTCGCTCCCGCGCTCACCATGTCGGGACGCAAGAAAAAGGGCCTGCGGGGTCTCGCCGGCAAGCCCTTCCACCCGCCGCTGACGGACGTCCCGGTGGGGACCTACACGGCCGCCGTCGTGTTCGACGTGCTGTCCGCGGTCCTGTACGGGGGCCACGAGCAGTTGAGCACCGAGCTCTACCGGGCGGCGACCTGGACCCTGCTGGTCGGCGCCGCAGTCAGTCTCCTGGCCGCGCTGACCGGCTGGGCCGACTGGCATCGCTCGAGTGAGCCGGGCACGCAGGCCCGACGCACCATCAACGCTCACGCGGTCCTGATGCTCACCACGACGGCGCTGATCCTGCTCGACATCGCGCTGCGCATCACGACCTACAAGGACGACGAGAAGACACCGGTCGTCGTACTCGTGCTCACCATCCTCGCGTTCCTCATCATGAGCGTGGGCAGCAGCATCGGCGGCTCGGTCGTCTACGACTACGGCTTCAACGTGGAGACCGCCGGCGATCACCCGGTCTGGCACAAGAGCGAGACCGATGTGCTGCCCGGCGAGAAGGCACCGACATCCTGAGAGGAGGAAGCCATGTGCAAGACCTGCGGGTGTGAGACCGACAAGAAGGACGACTCCGGCGAGGAGTGACCGGTCAGGCCACCGCGGGTCCCGGGCCCGCGGTGCCCTTGGCCGCTTTGGTGAGCAAGTGGAATTGGCGGTGGCGGTGGGATTTGAACCCACGGAGGAGTTGCCCCCTCACACGCTTTCGAGGCGTGCTCCTTCGGCCGCTCGGACACGCCACCGCCGAAGAGGTTACCGGAGGACGCGTCAGCCCTCGGGATCGCGTTGGCTCTGGAAGAAGGCCTTGAGCAGCTCGGCGCTCTCGGCATCACGGATGCCCGCCACCACCTCCGGCCGGTGGTTCAGCCGGCGGTCCCGGACGACGTCCCACAGCGAGCCGACGGCTCCTGCCTTGGCGTCCGCTGCGCCGTAGACCACCCGCGCGACGCGGGCGAGCACCGCGGCGCCACCGCACATGGTGCAGGGCTCCAGCGTCACCACCAGCGTGCAGCCCTCCAGCCGCCACTCGCCGCGGTCCGATGCCGCGGAGCGAAGCGCCATCACCTCGGCGTGGGCGGTGGGATCACCCAGGGCCTCGCGCTGGTTACGACCGCTGGCCACCACCGCACCGGAGGGGTCGAGTACGACGGCCCCGATCGGGACGTCGCCGGTCTCAAGCGCGGCCGAGGCTTCGGCGAGCGCGAAGCCCATTGCCTCGTCCCAGGGCGAGCTCAGCGCAGCGACTCCAGCGCATCGACGCAGCCGGCCTTCTCGCACACGGCGGTGATGACGTCGGCGGGCAGCATGCCCTCCTCCGCGCACAGGTCCAGCAGTGTCTCGCCGGGCGTGCCGAGGTCAGCGAGGAGCTCGGGGTCCCCGACCGGATCGGCCTCCGCGGCCACCGGCTCGTCGTCATCGTCGTCCTCGACCTCGTCGTCGACCGCGAGCTCGGCAGCCTCGACCGCGGCCTCCTCGTAGAGCATGGCGGCGAGCTTGGAGGTCTCGACGACGCGGGAGTCCGACAGGAAGACGCGGGGCTCACCGTCGCCGTCCACGCGCACGATGGCGACGTACTCGTCGTCTTCCTCCAAGAACAGCAACGTCGTGCCACCACCGTCGGAGCGGGTGGCCAGGTCTCGGAGCGCGTCCGCGATCGCGTCGAGGTCGGGCAGGGTGTCGAGCGGAAGCTCCTCGCCTTCCCATCCGTCGTCGGTGCGGGTCAGCGCAGCGGCGAAGTAGCTCACGGGCTCCTCACGGTGTCTGGGGTGGGCAAGGGCGTGCAGGTCACAGGTGTACCGCAGAGACGGCGCGCTCCAAGACCTCGCCGAAGCCGACTCGGCGGGCGATGGCCTCGATCTGCTCGTCCGCGTAGGCGTCGATGTCGGCCAGGACCATGCCCAGCTCCATCTCATCCAGGCCGAGGTCAGCGAAGATCGACAGGTCACCGGCGGGCACCACGAGGTCGAGCTCCTCATCCGTCGGGACGTCGATGCCGAGCATGTCCACCACCTGCCGGGCGACCGGGTAGTCGGCGCTCGCGGTCACGTCCGAGAGCAGCAGGCTGACATCACCGCCCGGGCGCATCCGGATCGCGATGAAGAACTCGTCCTCGACGTCGACCAGGCCGATGGCGCCGCCCTCACCGGGCTGCTGCCGGACCCCTGCGATCAGTCCGTCGAGGTCGACGACGAGCCGGTGCGGCAGGAGTCCGGACTCCCAGCGCCCCTCTTCACGCCACACCACTGCGGCGAAGCCCTCGTCTTCCACGGTCGCATCCTGACAGCCCAGGCCCCTGCCACGCGACCCTGCCGCCTTCCCTTCGTGATCAAGGAGTTCTGGACGCCCGGACGCGGGGTGCTGAGCGTGGAGAGCGCGCCGAGGCCGTCCACAACTCCTTGATCACGGGCGCGGGGGTCGGGCCAGGCGCTCAGAAGGCCTTGACGGCCGCCAGCAGCTTGGTCAGCGAGTCCTTCGCGTCCCCGAACAGCAGCGTGGTCTTGGGGTTGTAGAGCAGGGAGTTGTCGATCCCGGCGAAGCCCGGCCGCATGGACCGCTTGAGGAAGACCACGGCGGACGCCTCGTCCACGTTGAGGATCGGCATGCCGTAGATCGGTGAGCCGGGCGAGTCCTTCGCGGCCGGGTTGACCACATCGTTGGCCCCCACGACGAGCACCACGTCGGTGGAGGCGAACTGCGGGTTGACCTCGTCCATCTCCTTGAGCTGGTCATAGGGGACGTTGGCCTCGGCGAGCAGGACGTTCATGTGGCCCGGCATGCGGCCCGCGACCGGATGGATCGCGTAGGCGACGTCGATCCCCTTCTCCTCGAGCAGGTCGGTGAGCTCGCGGATCGTGTGCTGCGCTTGAGCGACCGCCAAGCCGTACCCCGGCACGATCAGCACCTTGCGCGCGTAGGCCAGCATGATGCCGACGTCCTCCGGGCTGGCGCTGCGCACTGTCCCGCCGCTGACCTCCGCCGTGGAGCCCGCGGTCGACCCTCCCTTGAACGCCCCGAAGAGGATGCTGAAGATCGACCGGCCCATCGCACTCGCCATGAGCTGGGTGAGCAGGGTTCCGGAGGCACCGACCAGCGTTCCGGCGATGAGCAGCAGCTTGTTGTCGAGCACGTAGCCGGCCGCCGCCACCGTCAGACCGGTGAACGCGTTGAGCAACGAGATGACGATCGGCACGTCCGCGCCACCGACCGGCAGGACGAAGAGGAATCCGAGTACGGCGGCCGCGGCAGCAAGGCCGTAGAGCAGCGCGCTGTCCTTCGTCGGGACCACGGCGACCGCGAGGCCGACGCTTCCCAGCGCTACCAGCACAGTGACGGGGGCGCTGCCGGGGAACGTGATGGGCCGACCGGTGATGAGCTCCTGCAGCTTGGCGAATGTCACGAGAGAACCGGTGAACGACACCCACCCGACGAGGGTCGTGAACACCACGGCTGTGAGCTCGAGGTTGCTCACCGCGCTGCTGTGGTTGGCGTGGAACTCGGCGATGCTCACGATGGCCGCCGCGCCGCCGCCGACACCGTTGAACAGCGCCACCATCTGCGGCATCTGCGTCATCTTCACCACGCGCGCGGCGGGGACGCCGACCAGCACACCGACGGCGATCGCGGCGGCCATGATGCCGCGGTTGTGCAGGCCGTCGACCAGGAATGTGGCGACCACCGCGACGAGAGCGCCGAACGCCCCGAGCAGGTT
>JAVEEJ010000250.1 GCA_030840515.1 Frankiaceae bacterium
TCCCGGAGCAGGTCGTGCAGGTCGGCGACGAGATCATGGTCAAGGTCATCGACATCGACCTGGAGCGCCGCCGCATCTCGCTGAGCCTCAAGCAGGCCAACGAGGGCACCATCGGCGAGGCGGTCGCGGACCACTTCGACCCGGCCCTCTACGGCATGAACGCGACCTACGACGACAAGGGCGAGTACGTCTACCCCGAGGGCTTCGACGTCTCCACCGGCGAGTGGCTCCCGGGCTACGAGACCCAGCAGGGCGAGTGGGAGCGTCAGTACGCCGAGGCGCAGAAGCGCTACGAGGCGCACATGAAGCAGATCGCGGAGGCGAAGGTCGCCGAGGCCGAGGCCACCGCCGAGACGCCGTCGACCTACACCTCTGACGCCGAGGCCGGCAGCGGCACGCTCGCCAGCGACGAGCAGCTCGAGGCGCTGCGGGCCAAGCTGACCGGTGGCGACGAGGCCGAGGGCGACGCGGAGCCTGCTGCCCCGTCCGAGCCGGCGGCGGTCGAGGCCACCGAGCCGGCCGCTGGTGGATCGGAGCCGGAGACTCCGCAGGCGGACGAGTCGGCGGAGCCGGCGACCGAGGAGTAGTTCTCAGCACGCGTGTACGACGACCCCGGGCGGATCTCGCCCGGGGTCGTCGCCGTCTACGCTCCGGGGGTGCTGCGTGTGGGGCTGACCGGAGGGATCGGGTCGGGCAAGACCTCGGTCGCCCGGTTGCTCGCCGAGCACGGGGCGAGCGTGGTGGACTCCGACGCCATCGCCCGTGAGGTGGTCGAGCCGGGCACACCGGGACTGGCCGCCGTGCTCGAGGCATTCGGTCCTGGGGTCCTCCGGGCCGACGGGACGCTCGACCGTGGCGCCCTCGCGGCCAGGGTGTTCGCTGACGAGACCGATCGCGAGCGCCTGAACGTCATCGTCCACCCCCTGGTCGCTGCGCGCGCCGTAGAGCTCGCGCAGGCGGCCGAGGCGGCTGACCCCCAGGGCGTGCTGGTGCAGGACGTTCCACTGCTCGTGGAGAACAGCCTGGCCGCCGGCTTCGACGTCGTACTCGTCGTCGAGGCTCCTGTCGAGCTCCGACTCGAGCGGCTCGCGGCGCGAGGCATGGACGAGCAGGAGGCGGTGCGGCGAATGGCGACCCAGGCCGGCGACGAGGCCCGTCGTGCCGTGGCCACCGCCGTGATCGTCAACGACGGTGACCTGCAGGCGCTCGCCGCGGCCGTCGACGAGGTGTGGCGGGAGACGATCACCCCGCACCTTGCCTCCGGGTGACACACCGCTAGCGCGAGGTGTGATGCCGAGCGTGAGCGGGCATTGAGCTCAGGACTCGCAACCTGAAGAGGGCCGCGGTCTGCTTTGGCTCGCTTACTGTTACGGACGTCCCCCGATGTCCGTCTTCGCAGGAGCGGTCCTTCTTCATGCGCGCCCCCCAGCCCCCGGTGCTCGACGGCCCGAACGCGTCCGCCATCGCCGTTCGATGCATCTCCGCCCTGATCGGCGTGGTGGTGCTGGTGGGCTTGACCGCGGCGGCCCAGCCGGCTCCGCGCAATGAGGTGGCCGCGACCAGCGTCGGCGCGTTGAGCCTCACCCAGGTCGCCGACGGCCGGGGCCTCGTGCCGCAGGTTCACGCCGCGACCACAGCGCCGAAGCCGCACCTCACCGCTCCGCCGCACACGGCGAAGCCCAAGGCCAAGCGCCCTCAGGCGGCAACGAAGCGGGACCGCGTGCTGCCCACCGGGACCGGGATGTGGCTGCACGAGTGGGACAAGAGCAACCAGGGCAACGCGGCCGTCATCGTGCGCAGGGCCAAGTCGGCCGGGGTCTCCACCCTGTTCGTGCGCGGTTGGTCGCGCACTGGCGGGTGGGAGGCGCCGCATGTGCTGCGCCAGCTGCTCCCCGCCACCAAGCACAGCGACGTGAAGGTCGTGGTGTGGGAGTTCGTCTACCTCCAGCACCCGGTCGCGGAGGCCCGCCGGCTTGCCGCCTCGGCGAAGATCCGGGTCCCCGGTGCCCCGCGCGTGATTGCGGTCGCACCCGACATCGAGACCGCAGCCGAGGGCAGCCGCACCAGCTACAACCGGGTTCTCGTCTACATGCGGGCGCTGCGCGCTGCGCTGCCCAAGGACGTGGCCATCCTCGGGACCGTGCCGTGGCCCTCCGAGGTGCGGGTGGGCAAGTTCCCCTATCAGCCGGTGGCGCTCTACTCGGATGCGCTGCTGCCCATGACCTACTGGTACAACCGGTCGCCCGTTGCCGTGACGCAGAGCTCAGTGCGCTGGCTGCGGCGCTATCACAAGCCGATCATGCCGGTGGGCCAGGGCTACGACGGGCGCCTCGACGCCCCGTGGCTGCCCAAGGCCAACGTCCCGAAGCAGGTGGCGTCCTTCCTGGTCACGGCCAAGCGCGCCAAGGTCCCCGCCGTGAGCCTGTGGTCCTGGCAGACGGCGCCGCTCTCGGTGTGGGGCAAGCTGTCGAAGGCTCGGCACGACTTCGGTCCCCGCGCCGCCGCCAAGCCGCGCGCAGGGCTCGTCGTACCCGCGCCTGTCCGCACTCCCTGACCGAGCACCCCTGATCGGGCCGGCAGGACCTGTCGGAGCCCCGACGTAGGCTGGTCGGGTGCGCCCCACCAGCGACATCATCCGCAGCCACGCGCCCTTCCGGGTCATCTCCGACTACGTGCCTGCCGGTGACCAGCCCACCGCGATCGCGGAGCTGGCCGAGCGGGTCCGAGCCGGCCAGAAGGACACGGTGCTCCTCGGCGCCACCGGCACCGGCAAGAGCGCGACCACCGCCTGGCTGATCGAGCAGGTGCAGCGACCGACCCTGGTGATGGCGCCCAACAAGACGCTCGCGGCCCAGCTGGCGAACGAGTTCAAAGAGCTGCTGCCCAACAACGCGGTCGAGTACTTCGTCTCCTACTACGACTACTACCAGCCTGAGGCCTACGTCCCGCAGACCGACACCTACATCGAGAAGGACTCCTCGGTGAACGAGGAGGTCGAGCGGCTGCGGCACTCCGCGACGATGTCGCTCATCACCCGACGCGACGTCATCGTGGTGGCCTCGGTGTCATGCATCTACGGCCTCGGCACACCGCAGGAGTACATCGATCGGTGCGTCTCGCTCAAGGTCGGCGACACCATCGAGCGCGACCTGCTGCTGCGCCGGTTCGTCGACGTGCAGTACACCCGCAACGACCTCGCCTTCACCCGCGGCACCTTCCGGGTGCGGGGCGACACGATCGAGATCTTCCCGGTCTACGAGGAGCACGCGGTCCGCGTCGAGATGTTCGGCGACGAGATCGAGCACATCTCCGTGCTTCACCCCCTGACCGGCGAGGTGCTCGACGACCCGCCGGAGCTGCTCGTGTTCCCCGCGACGCACTACGTCGCCGGGCCTGAGCGCATGGAGCGGGCGATCGCCGGAATCGAGCTCGAGCTCGCCGACCGGCTAGCCGAGATGGAGCAGCAGGGCAAGCTGCTCGAGGCTCAGCGGCTGCGGATGCGCACCACCTACGACATCGAGATGATGCGCCAGGTCGGGTTCTGCTCCG
>JAVEEJ010000282.1 GCA_030840515.1 Frankiaceae bacterium
TCGGCGCGCCAACTAGGGCGAGGCTGGCGCGCACTTCGTTTGGCAGGGCCAGCAGTAGCTGTTCCACCCCTGACGCGCCATCAGCGGCCAACGCCCAGACGTATGGCCGCCGGCCAGGACAGCGCCCGCCCCTAGGCAGAGTGCCTTGATGACGTCGGTCCCTCGGCGGTCCGGCGGCGCCGACCTGCTCGCGCACTACCGGTCCCTCGCGTCGCACGCCGATGAAGGCGCCGTCATGCGTGCCCCCGACTAGCTGTTCACCACCATGACCTTCACGTGGTCTGCGGATGACGCCACGAGTGCGTCCAGCCCATCGGACACGGCGCGGTCCAGCGAGACTTGGTCCGTGATCAGCGGCTCCAAGGTGAGCTTCCCCTCGTTGATGAGCTCGGCTGCCGTGGTGAAGTCTGGGTCGAAGACGTGCGACATGGAGCTGAGCAGCGTTCGCTCGGCGACCAGGAAGTCGGGCATGGCGAGCCGCACGGCCTGATCCGTTACCCCGAGCAGCACCGTGGTGCCGCCCCGGCGAGTGAGCAGCACCGAGGACTCCACGGCAGCAGCGTTGCCGGCGGACTCGAACACGACGTCGTACTCGCCTCCTGCTCCTGGCTCCACGGCTTCATCGGCCCCGAGCGCAACGGCAAGCTGTCGACGCGAGGCGAGTGGGTCGACGAGTACGACGCGATCGGCGCCCTGCAGCCGCGCGACTTGCGCAAGCAGCAAGCCCACTGGGCCGGCCCCCACCACCGCGACGGTGGCCCCACTGACACGGCCACGGCGGACCGCCCGCACCGCAACGGACAACGGTTCGGCGAGCGCGGCGAGCTCAGGCGGCACGGAGGAGCGGATCGGCGCGCACACCGCTTCCGGCGCGAGCATGAGCTCAGCCAGCCCGCCGTCGCGTTGCAGCCCGAGCTGCTCGTTGTCCCGGCAGAGGTTCGCCTCCCCCCTCAGGCACGACGGGCACCGGCCGCAGACCAGGTTGCCCTCCACCGCCACCCGCTGACCGATCGCGAACGAGGTGTCCGGTCCGACTTCCTCGACGACGCCGGCGACCTCGTGACCGAGGACGAGCGGAGCACCCCGGAGCACCACGGGCCCATGCAGGTACTCCTCGACGTCCGTGCCGCAGATACCGCACGCCTCGACCCGCAGCCGGACCCATCCGGCAGGCGGGCTTTCCGGATCGGCGATCTCCTCGACCCGCACGTCACGCGCGGCGTGCCAGCGGACTGCCTTCATGCCCTCGTCACCGTCACGCCCGCACCGTAGCCATGGGAGCGTGTACGGCGTGGACGACATCTCCGCCGCTCTCCTGGGACCGCCGACGCTGACCCGCGACGATGTGGTCGCACAGGTGGACCTGCCCCTTGACCTCGTGCTGCGGCTCTGGGCGGCGATGGGCTTCCCTGAGGTGCCCTCCGGAGAGGTCGCGTTCACCGAGCGTGACGTGCAGGCGCTGCGCGACGCCGGCCTGGTCGTGGCGAGCGGGATCGTCGAGACCGGGCAGCTCGTGGCCCTGACCCGCTCGATGGGGCAGTCGATGTCGCGGTTGGCGCAGATGCACGTGAACAACCTCGCGCACATCGCCGACGACCAGGACGAGGCGACCATCGTCGTTCTTGCTGAGGCCGGCGTGCCGATCGTCGCGCGGCTGCTCGAGTACGTGTGGCGTCGCCACCTCGCGGCCAGCGCCGTCAGTGCGCTCGACCGCAGCGACAGGGGGACTCTGGCAGTGGGGTTCGTCGACCTGGTCGGCTACACCGGGCTGTCCCGTCGGCTCGACCACGCCGAGCTCGAGCCGCTGGTGGAGGCCTTCGACGACACGGTGGCGACGAACGCGGCCCGGGGCGGCGTGCGGGTCGTCAAGACGCTCGGGGACGGAGTGCTGCTCAGCGGAGCGAGCGCGTCGCAGCTGGCCACGGTGCTGCTCGCCGTACTCGCTGCCGTCGATGCCGACCCCAAGCTGCCCGAGGCGCGGGCCGGCCTGTCGTGGGGTCCTGTGCTGCAGCGCCACGGGGACGTGTACGGCGAGACGGTCAACCTGGCCTCCCGGATCACCGGCCTCGCCCGGCCGGGGACCCTGCTCGCCGAGGAGCAGGCGGCCGGGGAGCTGCGTGAAGACGACGGCTGGCAGGTGAAGGCGGCCGGTGCCCACTCGGTGCGGGGGTACTCGCGGCTCAAGACCTGGCGGGTGCGGTCCCTGTTGGTAAGCAACTCGTAATAACCTGTCGGAATGCGCGTCATCGTCGAACCGACCACCGTCGCCGCCCGGGACGGCGTCCGGCTCACGACGGAGGTGACCCGCGTCGACGACGCCGCCCGGCGGCCAGCCCTGCTCGTGAGAACCCCTTACGGCGCCGGCGCGATGCGGGCAAGCCAGGACGCGGTGGCGCTGGCGCGTGAGGGCTGGGCGGTCATCGTGCAGGACGTGCGCGGGCGCTTCGGGTCGGAAGGGACCTTCGAGCCCTTCGTGCAGGAGGCCACCGACGGATATGACGCGGTGCAGTGGGCAGCGGGGCAGCCCTGGTGCGACGGCCGCGTCGCGATGAGCGGGCTGTCCTACGTGGGGGCCACGCAGTGGGCGGCCGCGGTCACCTCACCTCCCGCTCTCATGGCGATCAACCCGATGCTCGCGGCCGGCGACCTGAGCCCGGCGTGGATGCACGAGGGTGGCGCGTTCCAACTCGGGATGGTGCAGCCCTGGGCCCTCGGGCTCGCCAGCACCGCGCCCGGCATCACCGACGAGCTGCGCAAGCTCATCGGATGGGTCGGCCAGCAGTGGCAGCAGGTCTACGAGTTGCCGCAGAGCCAGGATCCGGTGCCGCACCTGTTCGCGCCCTATCGCCGCTGGCGGGAGGCTGCGGCGAGCGGCGGGTGGGACGCCGCCGACGTGAGCCGGCACTACGACAAGGTCTCGCCCGCGGTATTCCAGGTCGCCGGTTGGTACGACATCTTCTGCGAGTCGGCGCTTCGCCACCACCAGGCGCTGGACGCTCGGCCGGATGCGCCGCCGCACCGGCTCGTGATCGGGCCGTGGGCGCACACGGAGCGGTTGAGCAACCTCTACCCCGAGTTCGACTTCGGTGGGAACGCCAACGGCGTTTTCCGCGACCTCGTCGGCGAGGGAACCCGTTGGATGCGCGACCACCTCGACGGCCGCGATGTCGCCGGTGGGGTCGACTGCTTCGTCATGGGCTCGCACGAGTGGCGCCAGTTCCCCAGCTGGCCGCCACCGCCGGCGCACGAGGTGCGGCTTTTCCTCTCCTCCGGACCGGCCGGTGCGAACAGCGACAGCGGCGACGGGGTCCTCGACTGGTCGGCCAGCCCCGACCCCGGTGAGGACCGCTACGACTACGACCCGCTGCACCCCGTTCCCACGCGCGGTGGCCGGATCCTCGGCCCCTACCTGCCCATGGCCGGTCCCGTCGACCAGCGTCCTGTGGAGCAGCGCCGCGACGTGCTCGTCTACACCGGCGCACCGGTGCGCGAGGCAGTCACCGTGATCGGCACCGTCCGCGCCGAGCTCGTCGTGGAGTCGTCGGCCCCCTCGGCGGACTTCACGGTCAAGCTCTGCGACGTGCACCCGGATGGGCGCGTGTTCAACATCGTGGACTCGGTGCGGCGGGTGCGGCTGACCCCCGGGACGCCCCAGTCCGTCGAGGTGACGGTGGGATCCACCGCTCACTGCTACCTGCCGGGTCATCGGCTGCGCATCGAGGTGTCCAGCTCCAACTTCCCGCGCCTGGACCGCAACCCGTCCTCTGGGGAGGATCCAGCGGCAGCGACCGCGCTGCTCCCAGCTGCCCAGCGGTTGCACTGGGGTGCCGGCAGCGAAACGTCGATCGTGCTGCCCATCGTGAGCTGAGGAGCGGGGCCGCCGAGGCCGACGGAGTGTCGGCAAACTCGCGCGAATCGCCGGTGTGTCGTGCAAGTTCGGCGGCAGTGAACACGGGCGCAACGCACCCTCGCCGCCGCTAGAGGAGGCGGACCGACACCGGCTCGTAGCCACCGTCACTCAGTAGGTCGGCGTACTCGCGCTCATGCTCCTGCCCGGCCGCTCGCAGGTCCCGGTTGCGGGCGTCGGGCTCGGCCTCGTGGGTCGACGGGAAGTGGCTGTAGATGATCAGCCGGCGGGGTCTCGCCGTGCGATTGGGTGAGGAGGCGTGCACCACGCGCGAGTGGAAGACGACAACGGTGCCGGCCGGGCAGATCAGCGGCACACCGAGCTCGTCGTCGACGGCGCCTTCCGCGAGGTCGGGTGGCCACTCGCTGCGGACCGGCCAGTCGTGCTTGTGGTGCGAGCCCGGGATGAAGCGCAGCGGGCCGTTGTCCTCCGTGCAGTCGTCGAGCGCGATCGCCGAGGACAGCGTCGTGTCGGGGTAGCCGTCGAAGTAGAAGTAGTGCATGTCCGTGTGCCAGGGGAACTCCGGCGCCCAGTGCCGCAGGCCGAGCGCGTCGAGGTCGACAGCGAGCCGCTCCTTGCCGTTGAGCTTCTCCTCCAGCAGGACCGGCTCGCAGCCGAGCAGCTCGCGCATCGGGTCGAGCAGGCGCGGGTCGCGCTCGAGATCCGCGAACACCGTCGAGATGTCCCCGACCGGCTGGATCTTGAGCAGCACCGTGCCCTGCGCGTCACGGCGCAGGTCGAGTCGCGGTGAGATGCGGCCCAGGGCGATGGACGCGTTGACCAGGTCGTCGGCGAGCCGGTCGGCCTCGTCCCGCGCGGCCTGCAGCTCGGCCGCGCTGAACAGCGCGGGCAGCACTACGTAGCCGTCGCGCTCGTAGGTCTGGCGCTGCTCGGGACTGAGCGCGTGGGTCGCAGTGGTCACGTGTGCTCCGCGAGCTCGGGCCGGGCGAGCAGCGCCGCGGCGACATCCGGTGCGTGCATGAGCTCGGCGAGCTCAGGGTCGGTGAGGTGGAGTGCGAGTACGACGTCGCCTGGCGTGTGATGCATCGTCGTCACCTCGACCAGCCGACCACCCCGGACGCGCCCTACAAGCCGGATGCTGTCCGTCACCAGGGTGATCGAGCCGTCACCGAGGTGCGCCAGCCGCCGGAACAGCACGGGCCACTGCCCAGGTGGCGGTGGCGGTGAGTCGCTGACAACGCCTGGGCTGGACCAGAACGCAGCCTGCAACGCGGCCAACAGCTCCGGCTGCGTCGTGTGCCTGGTGCCGTGCGCTGCCTCCGCCGCCAGCACCGGGGTGAGGCCGTCGGCGTCGACGATGACGACCCGCTGGACGGCGTACTCGTCGCGCAGTGCTCGCGCCGTCACTTCGAGGTCGGGGCCTAGCACCGGCAGCTCCGCAAGCGGGCCGCTGCTCGACAGCACCGCCGACAGGACGCGTCCTGACTCGTGCAGGACGTGCAGCTCGTCGGGTGGGGTCCGGTCGCGCTGCGCGGCCCACCGGGTGAGCACCGCCCAGCCCCCGTCGTCGAGGTCGTGCATGGCGATCGCCGGGTCGATCACGGCCGCACCACCTCGTAGACCTGCACGCCGTAGGGCTCCAGCCGCACGATGCCGTCGCTCACGGTCTCCTCGCGCCAGCGGCCGATCAACATGGCCCCACCGGTGTCGACCTTCGCCTCGATCGCGTCGCCGCTCGCGTTGTGCGCGACGAGCACCTCGCGTCGCTCACTCGAGAGCGCACACAGATCCAACGCGGGGTCCTCGCGACGCCAGCGCGGCACCGGGATGAGCTGGCTCACGTCATCGGCCGCGACCCCGAAGCCCAACCCGACCGGACCGGCGACCACCAGGGCGCCCGAGTCCTGCAGCGCCTGGCGCACCTCCGGAGAGACACCCCCGATGTTGGGCAGCAGGATCGTCTCGTAGCGACTCAGATCCAGGGGCAGGCAGTCCGTCGACGCATGGTCGACGTCGACCCCCTCGGTGTCGAGCGCGGCGCGGGCTGAGCGCTCCCACGCGTCGGCTGCCTGACGTTGCGGGTCGTGGCCTTCGAACAGGCGCGGGTCGATCGGCAGCACCTGGCGAAACGGAGGGACCAGGTCACCGCGCACTGCTCGCGAGGCAAAGCGCCGCTGGTCGTCGCGGTTCTCCAGCAACAGCACCTTGGGTTCACGGCGCAGGGACGACCAGTCGAGCTCCTTCATCAGCGCGAGAGCGCGCTGCACGATCGTGGCCAGGGGCTCGTTGCGACGACCCGTGGCGTCAACGGGGGCGCCGTACCAGCGGTCACGTGCCACGGCCATGAAGACGTTGATCGCGCGCACACCGCCGGACAGCGCACGCCACAGCGTGTGCTCGAAGTCGGCGGGCACGACCTCCATCGGGAGCAGCCACGGCAGCGTCAGCCAGCCCACCCCGGCCTCGGCGAGGTAGGCCATCGTCGTACTCGCATCCAGATGCCGGGCGTAGTCGCGCACGTAGCGCCCGCCCATGCGCGTGGCGTACACGTCGCCGGCAGCGATGTCGACTGCGCCGCTCCGCTCGAGGGCGCCGGTGCCGATCGGCGTGGTGAGGCGGGGGTAGTCGTTGTGCACCTGCAGCACGCGGTCGAAGCCGGTTTCGCGCTGCATCCGAGCGAGAGTGCGCAGCGACTCACGCAGGTGCACCTCGCGGAAGCGGACCCACTCGACGCGGGCGTCCTCGTCCTCGCCGTGCCATCCACGGGGGGCCGGCACGCCGGGGTGGGCGGCGTTCCACTGGGCGAGCGTGTCCGGGTGGTAGTCCATCGCGAACGCGTGGTGTTGGAAGTGGTAGCCCATCTCGTTGTCGACGTGCACCGCGACGATCGGGCCGTCGGGCCACTGCAACGGCGCAAGCACCTCGGCCACGGCGTCATACCAGCGGCCGATCTCGTGCAAGGTCTGCCGTGAGCCGAAGCTCGGCATGGTCGCGTGGTGCACGCTCGTCGGCAGCAGGTAGGGCCGGCCGTCCGGTCGCAGCGCCTGGCAGCGCGGGTCATCGAGGACGCGCCGCGGCCAGCCGGAGTCCTCGAGCTCGGCACCCGCGTTGGGCCCGATGCGGGCGGTCATGACGAGGCCGCGGTCGTGCGCGAGCCGAGCGAAGCGGGCGATGTCGAGCGAGCCGGTGGCGAAGTCGAAGCTGCCGTCAGCCTGCTCGTAGCGCGACCACGGGACGTAGGCCGAGACCGCCGTGAAGCCTAGCTCGACGAGGGTGTCGAGGATCCGTGGCCAGTCGTCCGGATCGAGCCGCCAGGTGTGGCACTCGGCGGAGAGCCAGGGCACGTGTACGCCGTCGAGCAGCAGGCCGCGCGCGTCGAACCCGACTCGCCTGCTCGCGCCAGGATCCGGGCTCACCCGTAGCGCCCGCAGGCCTCGGTGCCGATCCGGTTGTCGATCGCCGCGGTGTAGCTGCCGAGCGTGAAGCGGTGGCCATGACCCAGGTAGCAGTACGAGCTGGGGGAGGCGTACTCGGAGTCCGCTGTCCCAGGGCTCAGCCAGATCACCGACGCATCCGCGATGTAGCTGTGCTGACCGGGGTGAACAGTGACCTTGCCCTCGGTGTGCCCGGGTACGCTCGGGTTGGGGTAGACCCCTGGATCCTGTGCCTCAGCGACCTCCTTCCACGTCCACACCTCGCTGGTGCCTTGCAGGCCCGCCGCGAAACTCTTCGCGGTGAGGTGGGGCCCCGCCATCTGCAGACCGCTGAACAACGTCAGAAGGGGCTTGTAGAGGTACAGCGCGTTGTCGTAGCTCAGGTGCGCATACGGGTAGTTGTACGTCGGGTCGCCCTCGGCGATCGCCGGATACCAGTCCTCTTCCTTGGGGTGGATGAACCGGTTGTAGAGGCTGACTCCGAAGACGTGCGGGAGTTGGTCGCTGGGCAGCGTGGCTGCGTACTGGTCCACGTCGTTGTAGAAGTAGGACGAGAGCATGAGCTCCGGCTGGTAACCCTGTCCGGAGGCGTACTGCGCGATCTGCTTGGTCGTGTCGACGTGGGTCAGCACGACGAGGCTGGTGACGCCCTCCCGGCTCATCCGGCCGAGGGCTGTGTTCACCTGCTGGATGCTCTCCTGCGTGTAGCCCTGTCCGCCCGGACCCCCGTCACTCGCCAAGGTGACGCCGGCGAGGTCGGCGTCGATCCCGCACCGGTTGAACGTGCTCTTGAGCGCATCCAGATTTGGCTCTGGTGAGTCTGTGTAGGTGTTGTAGAAGACCCCGAACTTCCGTGTCTGGCCCGACAGCGCAGAGCCGGCATGCGACGCGGGGCGTCCCCGGAGCGCGCACGCCAACTCAGCGCTGTGGCGCTGGCCGACGTCGAAGGTGGGAAGGAAGGACCACTCGTAGGGGTGGTGCTTCGCCATATCGGTCTCGGTCGAGATGGTCATCCGGTTGGCCACGCTGACCACGCCGCGACGCGCGAGCTCGTCGTAGTAGTAGCCCTCGCGGCCTTTCGTGTCGCAGAAGCCGACTGCCGCGAAGATCCCCGCGTCCGCGTTGGTCTTCGCGGTGTTGCGCATCGACTGGGGCGAGCCTCCGAAGCAGCCCTCGGTCTTCTGCGAGACGACGACGTTGCGCCCGTAGAGGTTGAAGTGGGAGTTGAAGTACCTGACCAAGGCGTTCCCCTGCGCCGCGTCATCGGTGATCAGGGAGATCGTGATGCTGTTCGCGTCGACACCAGTGGCGGTCTCGCCGCCGTTCTCTCCGGAGCTGATGTCACGCGTTACGCACGGAGGGGACTCGGGGTCAGGCGTCTGCCGCGGCGGCGAGCCGTAGCAAGGATTGGTTCCCGGCGGCAACTGCTTCTCGTCGCCGCCGGACGCCGAGGGACGCGGCGACGGAGTCTGTCGACCCGTCCCTGTGCCCGTCCCCTGGTGGTCGCCCTTGCCGCCCTTGCCCGTGTTGTCGCCCTGTTGGCTGACCTGCTGCGGAGGCGGGTCCTTGATCGGCGCAACGGCCGACGGCGCGTACTCGGCCGTCGGCGGTGGCGGCGGCTGGGCAGGGCTGAAGGCCGAGGCGACCAGCGCCACCAGCACCGCGGCGCAGGCCGCGAAGACGAAGCCCGGAAGCCGCCCGAGTCGGTCGCTGCGCTTGGTCACGCGCTCACCCCGCGCGTCAGCGGTCCCGGCACCTGCGCGTGGAAGGCGACGTGGTCCGCGACGTGCGCTGCCCAGTAACCCCAGTCGTGCGCGCCGGGGTGCTCGGCGTACCCGTGCTCCACTCCCAGGTCCGACAGCTGCGCGTGCATCGCGCGCGACTGGTCGATCAGCCCGTCGTCAGTGCCGCAGTCGAGCGCGAAGCGCGTCTGCCCCCGGCGGGCCGGGTCACCGATCAGCCGACGGGGGTCGTGGGCGTGCATGCCCTCATCGTCCCCCCACATCCGCGACGCCGCGTGGGGGACGTAGCCGAAGAGCCGCTCGGGGTTGAAGAACGGGCTTGTCGCCGTGGCCGAGGAGAAGGTCCCGGGTCGGCGCAGCGCCAGGGTGAACGCGCCGTACCCGCCCATGGACAAACCGGTCACCCAGCGCTCGTCGGAGACGGGAAGCGCCCCAGCGGCCCAGGGCAGCAGCTCGTCGAGCAGGAAGGTCTCGGCCTTCGTTGTCCCGTCGACCCAGTCGCAGTAGCCGGACCCCTGCTCAGCGCCTGTGTCGCTCGGCATGATCAGGATCGGGGGGCGGTCCAAGCCCAGTGCCTGCACGGCCGCCGGTGCACGGGCTGGCAGCCCCCATCCGGGCCCGCCGGAGGCGTGGACGC
>JAVEEJ010000310.1 GCA_030840515.1 Frankiaceae bacterium
TCGAGCGCGTGCCAGGAGGCGGCGACGACGTTCTCGTGCACACCCACCGTCGACCACTCGCGCTCGCCGTCACTGGTCTGCACGAGCACCCGCGTCACGGCATCCGTGCCGTGCGCGCCGGCGAGGATGCGCACCTTGAAGTCGACGAGCTCCAGCGCCGCGAGCTCCGGGTAGGTCTGCTCCACCGCCAACCGCAGCGCATGGTCCAACGCGTTCACTGGGCCGTTGCCCTCCCCCGTCGCCACGACCCGCTCCCCCTTCGCCTGCAGCCGGACCGTCGCCTCGGACACCACCGTCCCGTCGGCGAGCCGGTCCACGATGACCCGCCACGACTCGAGCTCGAAGTAGCGCACCGGAGTCCCGTCGACCTCGGCCCGGAACAGCAGCTCGAAGGAGGCATCCGCCGCCTCGAAGCTGTACCCCACGGCCTCCAGCTCCTTGACGCGCTCCACCACACGCGTCAGCTGCGCGGGCTCCGCCGACAGCCCCAGCTCGGCGCCCTTGAGCTCCACGCTCGCGCGTCCCGCCATCTCCGACACCAGCATCCGGCGGTCGTTGCCGACGGCCGCGGGCTCGAGGTGCTGGTAGAGCGCTGGGTCGACCTTCACCGCGCTCGCGTGCAGGCCGGCCTTGTGCGCGAAGGCGCTGGACCCCACGTAGGGCTGGGCAGCCACCGGCGCCATGTTCGCCACCTCGGCGACCGCGTGGCTGATGCGCGCGAGCTCCCCGAGCCGCCCGGAGGGCAGCACAGCTCGCCCCATCTTGAGCTCGAGGCCCGCGACGACGGTGAACAGGTTCGCGTTGCCGCAGCGCTCGCCGTACCCGTTCGCTGTCCCTTGCACGTGGCTCACTCCAGCCTCGACGGCAGCCAGCGTGTTCGCTACCGCGACGCCGGCGTCGTCGTGGCAGTGGATGCCGAGCCGCGTCCTACTCCCGTCCAACACCTCATGCACCACCTCCGCGAGTCGGGTCGGCAGCATGCCGCCGTTCGTGTCGCACAGCACGACGACCTCGGCGCCGGCCTCGGCGGCGACGCGTACGACTTCCAGGGAGTACGACGGGTCCAGGGCATAGCCGTCGAAGAAGTGCTCCGCGTCCACGAAGACGCGACGACCTTCGGCCCGCAGGTGCTCCACGGTGTCGCGAACCATCGCCAGGTTCTCCTCCAGGCTCGTGCGAAGCGCGTCGGTGACGTGCCGCGCGTGTGCCTTCGCCACGACGCACACCACCTCGGCCCCGCTCTCGCGCAGCGCCGCGACCTGGGGGTCGTCCGCCGCACGGGCCCCCGGCTTGCGAGTGGCACCGAACGCAGACAGGACGGCGTGCCGCAGATCCAGCTCTGCCCGAGCGCGTCGGAAGAACTCCGCGTCCTTGGGCATCGCACCAGGCCAGCCACCCTCGATGAAGCCCACTCCTAGGTCATCGAGGTGGCGAGCCACGGCGAGCTTGTCCTGGACCGTGAAGGACAGGCCTTCGCCTTGGGCTCCGTCGCGCAGCGTCGTGTCGTAGACATGCAGGTCGTTACTCATGGGCGAGCTCTCCGGGAAAAGAAGAAGACCCCCCACGAGCTCGTGGGAGGTCTGCGCGCATGCCCTGGGCAGGGCAGGCACGCGGCTACGTAATCGCGTTCTTCGTCATCACCACGATCGTGGCAGGCGTGCCGGGGGTTCCCGGGCCTCGTCCCAGCATGCGGACGGGCGACAAAGCAGGTGCTGGCTGGTAGGAAACGCCCCATGACCTACTTCGTCACAGGAGCCACCGGGTTCATCGGCCGCAACCTCGTGGAGCGCCTGCTCGAGCGGAGGGGGACGATCTACGTCCTCGTCCGCAAGGACTCCCGAGGCAAGCTGGCCGAGCTGCTCGAGCGCTGGGAGGCACCGAGCGGCCGGGTCGTACCGGTGGTGGGCGACCTGAGCGCGCCACGGCTCGGGCTTTCACCCGCGAAGGTCAAGCAGCTCAAGGGGCAGGTGAAACACTTCTTCCACCTCGCCGCGGTCTACGACATGACCGCTGACGACGCCAAGAACGAGTTGCTCAACGTCGAGGGCACCCGGCATGCGGTGGAGCTGGCCAACGCGCTGGGGGCCGGCTGCCTGCACCACGTCTCGTCGATCGCCGCGGCGGGCGAGTTCCGCGGACTCTTCCGCGAGGACATGTTCGACGAGGGCCAGCAGCTGCCTAGTGCCTACCACCGGACGAAGTTCGAGTCCGAGAAGGTGGTGCGGACCAGCGCGACGGTGCCGTGGCGGGTCTACCGACCCGCCATCGTCGTCGGTCACTCCGAGACCGGCGAGATGGACAAGATCGACGGCCCCTACTACTTCTTCGGGGCCATCAAGAAGGTCCGGCACCTGATCCCGGAGTGGGTGCCGCTCGTCGGGCCCGAGCTCGGTTACACCAACATCGTGCCGGTTGACTTCGTCGCAGCGGCCATGGACCACATCGCCCATCAGAAGGGCCTGGACGGCCAGGCCTTCCACCTGACGGCGCCCAAGTCGATCCGCGTCGGTGAGTCGCTCAACGCGTTCGCGAAGGCGGCCAACGCCCCCCAGCTCACGCTGCGGGTCGACAAGCGGATCATCGACGCCCTTCCCAAGGGCGTCTTCTCGATGCTGCTCAAGCTCCCCGCCCTGAAGGACGTGCGCAAGGAGATGCTGGCGGACCTCGGCATCCCCGAAGAGGTCATCGGCCACATGGCGCTGCAGCCCGCCTTCGACACCCGTGACACGGAGCGGGCACTGAAGGGCTCCGGCATCGCGGTGCCGGCTCTCGACTCCTATGCCGACGTGCTGTGGGACTACTGGGAGCGCAACCTCGACCCTGACCTGTTCAAGGACCGCTCCCTTCGCGCCGCCCTCGCAGGCAAGACGGTGGTCATCACCGGGGCGTCGTCGGGAATCGGCCGCTCAACCGCGCTGAAGGTGGCCGATGCCGGCGGGATCCCCATCCTCGTCGCGCGCGGTGTGGAGAAGCTCGAGGAGACCCAGCGCGAGATCGAGAAGGCAGGAGGTCAGGCCTACTCCTACCCGTGTGACCTCACCGACCTCGAGGCGATCGGGACGCTGGTGGAGAAGCTGCTCGCCGACCACGAGCGCATCGACTTCCTCATCAACAACGCGGGCCGCTCGATCCGGCGCTCCATCAAGCTCTCCTACGACCGCTTCCATGACTTCGAGCGGACCATGCAGCTCAACTACTTCGGCACGATCAAGCTCGTGATGGGGCTGCTCCCGCACATGACCGCCAACAAGCGCGGCCACATCGTCAACGTCTCCTCGATCGGTGTGCAGACCAACCCCCCGCGCTTCTCGGCGTATGTGGCGAGCAAGGCGGCGCTCGACGCCTTCACCCGCATCGTCGCGACGGAGGTGGTCGGCGACGGGGTGACGTTCACGACCATCCACATGCCGCTGGTGCGCACGCCGATGATCGCGCCCACCAAGATCTACGACTCCTTCCCCACGATCACACCGGACGAAGCCGCGGACATGATCTGCGACGCCATGCGGTCTCGTCCCAAGCAGATCAACACGAGGTTGGGCACGTTCGGCGAGGTCGCGTACGCGCTCGCACCCAAGGCCGTCGACCAGGTCCTGCATCTGGCCTACAAGGTCTTCCCCGACTCAACAGCCGCGAAGGGCGAGAAGGGCGAGGGCGAACAGCGCGTCTCAGGCGAGGCGATGGCGATGGCGCAGATCCTCAAGGGAGTTCACTGGTAAGCGCTCACCGCTGAGGCCCGGGCCGGACGCATCGGCGTCGCCTGGGCCGTGGCCAGCTTTGTGCTCATCCTCATGATCGACGCCCTCAGCTGAGTCGCCGGCACTGAGTCCGCCGGCACTGAGTCCGCCGCGCACCGGCCTTCAGCGCCGGTGCTCGACCTCGGCGCGCATGCTCTGAGCCACAGAGCCGCCGCGGTCGATCGGACGGGCGACCATGATCGACCCGTAGGCCCCGGAGTCGACGAACATGCAGAGCGTCACGCTGTTCGACAGCCCAGCGCAGCGCATCCGTCCCCCGAGCGGTCCAGGGTCAACGTCGATGAAGCTTGTCAGCTCACCGTGGGAGCTCTCGAAAGCGCCGCGCTCGGCATCAGAGATGAACCGGTCCCGCGCTCGCGGAGTCATCGGATGGGTCCAGATCGCGACCGAGGCTGCGACGTGGCCATTGGTGCCGTAGACCGCGGCCACTCCATGGCCGGGCGTGTCGGGAGACAGCAGCTGCTGCTCCAGAGCCGTGGCCGTCACGTCGTGCATCCGGTCGTAGCCGACCAGTGCTTCGGGGAGGGTCACCGTCGTTCGCGCCGCCTCCGCCTTCGCGCGCTGGTTGAGGAACACCGGGATGGCCACGGCCGCGAGGATCCCGAGGATCACCAGACCGCCCACCGCACACGCCACGCCGATGAGGACCTTCGTTCCGGCTGAGGTGCGGGGCGCTGGGTGACCCGACCACGCACCGGACCAATCCTGAGCGGGCACTACCGGAGGAGGGGAGGACTGGTCCGCCTGGGGCCAGGGCTGGCTCGCCGGCGACACCGGGACACCGCCCTCCGGTGCCTTGCCCGGCGACGATGTCACGCCCGCGGTGCCCTTGAAGTAGTCGTCCATGCCGTCCCCCTCATCGCGCGCTGGGGTAGCGCGATCGGATCTGCATCGACGCCACGAACGCCCCGCTTGAGCGCCGTCCGTTAGGCGAGGCTCACCTCGGGGTAATGCGGGTCCGATATCCCCGGCGAAAGGACTGCGCGCCCTTGACTGCCAAGGCCCTTCCCGCCGGGATCGACAAGGACCGCCACCTGAACCTCCGCGGGCGGGAACACCACGTCTGGATCCGCCGTGCGGGAGTCCTGCTGGTCGGCCTCGTGCCGCTGCTCGCCTTGCTGAACGTCTTCGGTCAGCAGCCGTCCTACAGCACCGTGAAGGCGAGCCAGGCGACCTTGCGGGTCGACTCACCCGGCCACGTCCGCGGGGGACTGATCTTCACCACCCACCTCACGATCACGCCCCACCAGGAGCTGCGCGACATGCGGGTGCTGCTCGACTCGGGCTGGTTTCGCGGCATGACGTTCAACGGGCTGTCGCCGCAGCCGGAGACCGAGTCCTCGAGCGGGCGCTGGGAGGTCTACGACTTCGGGCAGGTCTCGGCGGGCGTCCCGTTCTCCATCTGGATCTCGTGGCAGACGAACCCGACGAACGTCGGCAGGCACAACCAGGACATCGCCCTGACGGACGGCGACAACCGCATCCTGGTGGCGCACCGCTCACTGATGGTCTTCCCCTAGCCATGGACCTCGTCTTCCGCGCCGTCGCGGCCTACGCCCTGGTCCTGCTGTTCACGCGCGTGCTGGGCAAGCGCGAGCTCTCCAGCCTGCAGCCCTTCGACCTGATCATCCTCGTGGTCATCGGCGATCTCATCCAGCAGGGCGTGACGCAGAACGACCTGTCGATCACCGGGGTGGCGATCGTGCTCGGCACGATCGGCGTCGTGCAGGTGCTCGTCTCCTACGCCAGCTTCCGGCTGCCGCCGATCCGACCCATTCTCGAAGGCGAGCCCGTCGTGTTGGTGGACCACGGCAAGGTGCTCGACCGCAACATGCGCCGCGAGCGGCTGACCCTCGACGACCTCACCGAGCAGGCGCGGCAGAACGGCATCAGCTCGTTCGACGAGATCACCTGGGCGGTGCTGGAGACCAACGGGCAGGTCAGCTTCATCAAGGCTCAGGGCTAGCGAGTCAGGGGCGCGCGAGTCAGTCCACCCGACGGAACCGGGGTCCCCCATCGGGTGCCGGCGACACCCACGACGCGAGGGAGCGAACGCTCAGCGCCGGTCCCTGCACCTCGTAGCAGGGCTGGTAGACGACGGCGAGCTCACCCTCACGCTCTCCATCGGCGATCCTGGCCAGCCCGACGACGTCGTACTCTCCACCCTTGAAGTGCAGGTAACGACCTGGCTCAGGCGCGTCAGACAACCCGATGCAGCCAGTGGTAGCGGTCCGCTGCCTTGCCGTACTGGATGTCGAGCAGCGCCGTGCGCAGCGCGGTGGTCACCGGACCGAAGCCGTCGCCGGGAGTCGTGACCGAGCCGTCGTGCCACTTGAGGGTGCCGACGGGGGTGATGACCGCCGCCGTCCCACACGCGAACACCTCGGTGATGCGCCCCGAGGCGACGCCCTCACGCCACTCGTCGATGTCGATGCGGCGCTCGTCCACCTTGTGCCCGAGGTCCCCGGCGAGCGTGATCAACGACTCGCGGGTGATGCCTTCGAGGATCGTGCCGCTGGTCTCGGGCGTGGCGAGGGTCCCGTCGTCAAGAACGAAGAACAGGTTCATCCCGCCGAGCTCTTCGATCCACTTCTTGTCGACCGCGTCGAGGAAGACGACCTGGTCGCAGCCGTTGTCGCCCGCCTCGCGCTGGGCGATCAGCGATGCGGCGTAGTTGCCCGCGCACTTCGCGGCACCCGTCCCGCCCGGAGCGGCCCGGACGTACTCCTCGGACAGCCACAGTGACACCGGCTTGATGCCGCCGGCGAAGTAGGCACCGGCGGGCGAGGCGATGATGCAGACCAGAGCCTCAGCGCTCGGGCGCACCCCCAGCCCCACCTCGGTGCCGAGCATGAACGGGCGCAGGTAGAGCGCGGTCTCGGGATCGGAGGGGACCCAGTCCTGCTCCAGCCTGACCAGCTCGTCGCTGGCCTCGACGAAGAGCTCGACGGGCAGCTCGGGCAGTGCCATCCGGGCGGCACTGCGCTGGAAGCGCGCGCCATTGGCCTCAGGCCGGAAGGTCGCGATCCCGCCATCGGGCTGGCGGTAGGCCTTGAAGCCCTCGAAGATCGCCTGCCCGTAGTGCAGGACAGAGGTGGCCGGGTCGAACGCGAGCGGCGCGTAGGGCCGCACCGCAGCGTCGTGCCATCCCTGGCCGGGTGACCACTCGATGGTGACCATGTGGTCGGTGTAGTAGCGCCCGAACCCGGGCGCGCTGAGCAGCTCAGCGCGGCGCTCTGGCGACGTGGGCGTGGTGCTGCGCTCGACGCTGAGCGCGCTCTGCGGTGCCGATCCAGAAGGCTCTGCCATGGAAGAAACG
>JAVEEJ010000335.1 GCA_030840515.1 Frankiaceae bacterium
GTCCGCTAGCGAGGTCGATGACCGGCTGATAGTGCATCACCAGCTCGGATCGACTCAGTGCGGACCGGAGTGCGGTTTCCGTATCGGCCAACCTCTCGACGCCGCGCCGCAGCTCGTTGTCGAAGACCCGGATTCGACTCCCACCATGGCGCTTGGCGTCGTACATCGCCGCGTCCGCAGCCATGAGCAGCTCGTCCCCCGTCTGGCTCGGGCTGCCCAACGCGACACCCACGCTCGCCGACACCGTCACGAGGCTGCCCCCGAGCTCGAAAGGCGCCGCGAAGGCAGCGGCGAGGCGTTCGCTGAGGATTGCGGAGTCATCGGGGGACGCCAGGTCACGCCAGATGACGACGAACTCATCCCCCGAGTAACGGCCCAACGTGTCGCCTGTGCGCATCTGGCCCGTCAGCCGCTGCCCGACCTGCCGGAGCAGGTCGTCCCCCACCGGGTGCCCCAGCGTGTCGTTGACCCGCTTGAACTGGTCGAGATCGAGGAAGGCAACCCCGACCTGTCGACCACTTCTCACGCAGTCGGCGAGCGCTTGCTCCAGCCGGTCGTTCAGGAGCAAGCGGTTGGGGAGTCCGGTGAGCCCGTCGTGCAGCGTCTGATGTGACAGCGCCTGCTGGACGATGTGCATCTCCGTGACATCGACGTGGCTGATCACCGCACCTCCGGCTCCGTCGATCGCCGCGGACGCTATGCGGACGCTGAACCAGCGCTCCTCGTTCGGGCCATGGCAGGCGTACTCGCGCTGGAATCGAGCCAGCCGACCGGCGAGGACTTCCGTTAGGCCCGCGAGGACCTCAGCAGCACCGATGGAGTTGGCAGTGTCGGGGGTAGCGCCCTCACAGGCCGCCAAATAGCTCGACCCCAAGCCGCATGCCTGCGGGCTGCCGCCGTTCGCGCTCATGAATTCCCACCACGCCTCGTTCACCGCCACGATGCGCATACTGCTGTTGATGGCACAGGTCGGAGCCTCGATGGCGTCCAGCAACCCGCGCGCGAGTTGGAGATAGCGGTGCGCCTCTTGCTCGGCACGCTGGCGCTGAAGGGCATGGAGCAGAGCAGTGGCCAGCCGAGGGCCATCGTGCTGTCCTTTGACGAGGTAGTCCTGAGCGCCCTCGGCGAGTGCCCAAAGCGCGAGCTGACCGTCGACCCGGCCCGTGAGGACAAGCAGGGCCGTCTTCGGGTGCGCGGCACGAACCGCGTGGACCACCGCGAGCCCGTCCGCGTCGGGCAGTGTCAGGTCGGCCAGTATCAAGTCGTACGGCGCCTCTTCGAGACGACGCAGCGCATCCTGCAAGTTCGCCGCGACCTGGACCTCGGCAAGCGGGAGATCATCCTCGAGTAGAGCGACGACCAGCTCACTGTCCGAGGTCGAGTCTTCGATCAGGAGTAGCCGCAGCGGCGTCGTCTCGTCGAGCGGCAGCCGTTCGACGGTCAGCTGCGGCCTCAATGCGGAAGTCGGACTAGGCCAAGCCAGAAGTTGTTGACCGACTGCACGACGAACACGAACCGGTCGAAGTCCGTCGGCTTCGTGAGGAAGCAGTTGGCCCCCAACTCATAGGTGCGCGCCACGTCGGGCGCCGCCGAGGAGGTCGTGAGCACGGCGACCGGTATCAGCCGCAGCGACTTGTCGGCACGCATGGCAGCAAGGACCTCGTGCCCTGTCATGCGTGGCAGGTTCAGGTCCAGGATGACTAGGTCCGGGTACCCGTCCGGGGTGTTTCGCAAGAAGTCGAGTGCCGCGGCGCCGTCGCGCACCGTCGTCACGTCGCTCTTGAACTCGGCACCCGACAGGGCTTCGAGTGTGAGCTCGATGTCAGCCAGGCTGTCCTCGACGAGAAGCACCCGCCGTGGCTGCCTGAGCCCGTTCATGCCGCGTCTTCGTTCGCGCTCGGCCGGGGCGAGCTGTCGTTGGACACGGCCGGAGGATCCGGAGGCGCTGGCAACATGATGCAAAAGCGGCTGCCGCCCAGCTCCGAGGGCTCGACCCAGGCTTGCCCGTCGCACCGCTCGGCGATCTGCTGCACGATGGCGAGCCCGATGCCGGTGCCTGGGTAGGCCTCGCGAACGTGGAGCCGAGAGAACATCCCGAACACCCGCTCGCGGTACTCCGGGTCGATGCCGATCCCGTCGTCGTCAACACAGAGCCGCACCTGGGCGCCGAGCAAAGCCCCGCTGACCACGACGCGCGCCGGCACGTCAGGTCGGTGGAACTTCAAGGCGTTGCTGATGAGGTTGTCGAGCACGGCCGTCACGGATGCGTCGTCTGACCAGACATCCGGGAGCTCGGAGAGCTCCACCCCTACCGCTTCGCGCGACAAGACGACGCGGCGCGCGACTGCACCGGTGTCCACTCGGCTAGTCGTCTGCTCAGAGCGCAGGAAGCGGGAGTACTCGAGCAGGTCGTCAATCAGGATCCGCATCCGTGCCGCCCCGTCGACAACATGGAAGACGTAGCGCTGGCCCTGCTCACCGAGCACACCCGCATAACGCTTCTCGAGCAGCTGCACGAAACCGGTCATCACGCGCAGGGGCTCAGACAGGTCATGGGAGGCGACGTAGGCGAACTGCTCGAGGTCCCGATTGGATCGGCCAAGGGCCTTGTACTGCTTCTCAAGGACACGGTGGACGTCCTCGAGCTCAGCTGTCAGACGCACCCGCTCGGTGACGTCTTCGACACTCGTCGCCAGTCCCGCGATGCTCCCGTCTGCGGCCCGAAGCGGGGAGACCGTCAGGGAGACCGCGACGTGCCTCCCGTCGGGACGCAGGTGCCAGGTGTCGAAGCGGTCTACGCGTTGCCCTGTGAGTGCGAGCTCGTGAACCGAGCGCAGCTGCGACGCGGTCTCTTCAGGAAGCAAGTCCGAGGCCGAACGACCGAGCATGTCGGCGGCGGCGCATCCATACAGCCGCTCCGCCGCTGCGTTCCAGCTGGTGATGTGTCCAAGCAGGTCTTCGCTGAAGATCGCGTCGGCAGAAACTTCAACGATCTGGGCCAGGAGGACTGCGTCGACCGCAGAAGCGATCGTCATTCCGGTCCACTCGAGGGCGATGCCGGCACGATGACTCCCCTGTTTTTTTCTTCGACAACCTGTGTCCATCATCGCTCGCTGGAGTCGCGTGGTTACTAGATGAAACCTCCTAAGATTTCGGGGCATCTAGGGACGAAGCAGGTTGAGAAGCTCCTGCTGCGAACTGATCCCCAGCTTCCGGTACACCGATGTCAGGTGGTTGCGCACCGTGCTCTCGCTGAGGAAGAGCGAACGTGCGACCAACGGGACCCGGTCGCCGGCGAGCAGCCGCGTGGCGATCTCCAACTCCCGCGCGGAGAGCCGAGCCAACGCAGGCACCGCGTGGGCATCGGGCATTCGCGACAGCTCTGCTGTCACCCCTGCCGCCACGAACTCTCGGGCGATGAACCGCAGCTGGCTCTGAAGGTCGAGTGGTCGGTCCTCGGCGACTGTCTCGCCCGGTCGGATGACGGGTGCGATGGTGAAGCCGAGAGGCGGCGGCTGTGTTCCCGAAGGCGACGAGATGACCGTGCGGCAGAGCCGCCAGCTTCCGTCGGCCCGTCGGAGGCGCAGTCGCAGGGATGCCCCGCATCCGTCGGTGTCGTGCGCGACAGTGGCCAGCAAGCGAGGGACATCTGCGGGATGCACGGCCGAGAGCACGGTCGCACCCAAGACCGATTCGGGGGTGTAGCCAAGGATCTGCTCCACGTCAGCGCTGATGCGGTCCAGTCGCCAGTCGGCGTCCGCGGTCCCCATCGCGAGCAGCGGATCGCCCTCTTGCGCCACCTCACTGGTTAGAGGATCGAGCAGGCTCAGGTCGTCCGGCAGCACTATGGCGATGGCCGAACGCCGGGGCGGGTCGGTGTAGGCGCTGAGCCAGACGTGCGCGGACAGGTCGGTGCCGTCAAGCCTGTGGTACGTGCGGCGCGAGTGGCGATAGCCGTCAAGCTCGCCCGCGTTGACGCGCTGAAGGGCGGAACCGGCTTCCACCGGGCGATCGATGAACTCACTCAGCTCATGACCCAAGAGCTGGCTGCGTGCCGCTCCCAAGAGCAGGGCTACTGGGGCACTGACCTCAACGATGGTGGCGTCGGCGACGTGCAGGAGGAGCACCGGCAGCAAGCTGTCCCTGACGGCGTCGCCCATGGCGGAATCGCTGGCATCCTCCACGTCGCCCGCCTCCAGTTGGTTGCCGCTCATTGCGATATCGCTCTCCCACCCATCGGTTGAAACGCTGTGTACGCCCTCGGTGCTTTTGCCTAGTGGAACATCCCGCGAGCGACACGGTCGCCACCGTCGGGTGTCAGCGTCGTACGCCGCGCCATGCGAGTTGAACTCCCTGCGCTCCGGCCGGTACACGAGCGGAGCGATCTAGGCAGTTGCACCGATCTCGGGCATTCCTCGCTCCCAGGGTGTTCCGGCTGCTGACCGGCGACACATGCCAGGATGCAACCATGATCGGAGGGGGGTGGTGAGCCGGCGGTCGCTCGTGCTTGTCGAAGACGACCCCGGGGACGCCCTCCTCGTCACCGAGATGCTGCTGGACGTCGCCCCCGATGTGGAGCTCACGCTCTTCAAGAGCCTCCAGTCGGCGCTCGACGACTGGCCGGACGACGCCGACATCGTCCTGCTCGACCTCGGCCTGCCGGACGCCATCGGTCTCACCGCTCTGGAGAAGCTGCGGGCCCAGATACCCGACGTACCCGTCGTGGTGCTCACCGGCCGGGTCGACGACGCGATCGGACCCGAAGCGTTGGCCGCAGGTGCCCAGGACTTCCTCGTCAAGGGCCAGGTCGACGGGCCCGGGCTCGAGCGGTCGCTGAGGTACGCCGTCGAGCGCGGCCGGGCCACCACCTACCAGCGCGAGCTCGTCGCCGCAGAGCTCAGGGCGCAGGAGAACACGCGGCTGCAGCGCGGCCTGCTGCCGAGCCCCCTGATGAACACCGAGGAGCTCGAGCTAGCGCTCTTCTACCGGCCGGGCAGCGAGCGGGCCCTCCTGGGCGGGGACTTCTACGACGTCGTGCAGACCTCGACGGGCGTCCACCTCCTCATCGGCGACGTCAGTGGTCACGGACCCGACGAGGCAGCGCTCGGGGTGGCGCTCAGAATCACCTGGCGCGCCCTCGTGCTCGCGGGCCTTCCACCGGCCGAGGTGCTCCGCGGCGTGGAGCAGGTGCTGCTGGCCGAGCGCAACGACGACGAGCGCTTCGCCACGGTCGCCATGGTCTCGCTCAGCCCCGACCTCACCTCCGCGGAGCTGGTCCTCTGCGGCCACCCGGCGCCGCTGCTCATCCGAGGCAACGACGTCATCGAGCTCGACGTCGAAGGCCTTCCGGTGCTCACCATGCTGCAGGACCGTCCCGTGGAATCCGTGCGGGTCGAGCTGGACGGCGCCTGGGGTCTGCTCCTGTTCACCGACGGCCTGGTGGAGGGCACCACGTCACCGGGTGCAGTCGAGCGCTTCGGCGTGGGCGCGCTCGCGAGTCACCTGCAGCCACTGGTGACGCAGCGCGTGGCCCGCCTCGATCTGGCGCCCCACCTGCTGGCAGAAGCTGAGCGCCGTCACGGCGGGCCGCTGACCGACGACGTCGCGGTGCTGCTGATCGGCAGCTCAAGCTGGTGGTGCTGACAGTGCTCAGCCCCGGGAAGGCCAGCGGCTGGAGGTTGGGTGGCTGGACCCTGGCCCGCCGGCTGCGCGCCGCCCTCGCCGCGCTGTCACTCCTGCTACTGCTGGCCGGGTTCGCGATCGTGGTGGTGCTGCGGGAGGCCGACCGGGCGCTGTCGGACCAGACGCAGCGGACGTTCCCAGCCCGCGTCGCCGCCAGCCAGCTGCTCACCTCCCTCGTCAACCAGGAGACCGGCCTTCGCGGTTACGCGCTCACCCGCGACAGGCGCTTCCTGGAGCCCTACCGCCAAGGCCTCATCGACGAGCAGGAGGCGCGGGCCCGGCTCGAGCGCTACGTGATGCCCCACGACCCGGCCCGCCTCGCCCTGCTCACCGTCGACGCTGCCATCACCGCGTGGCGCGACCAGTACGCCTCGCTGCGGACAGCGGATGTCAACGACCCCGGGGCCGACGCCACCATCGAGTTCGGCAGAGAGCTCTTCGAACGAGTACGGAGCACAAGCGGCACCCTCGACGCCCAGCTGGCCCGTCAGGTGCGCGCCGCCCAGAGCAAGGCCGACCGTGACAGGCAGCTGGTGCTGGTGGTCCTCGCGATCATGGCGCTGGCAGTCATGGGCGCTGTGGTCATGCTGCAGCGAGCCCTTCGCACCGCCGTGCTGCGACCGATGCAGGGTCTTGCCGAGCAGGTCGCCGTCGTGTCGCGCGGCGAGCACGCCACAGCTATCCAGCCCGAGGGCCCTCCCGACATCCGGGAGATGGGCGCCGGGGTCGAGTCGATGCGGCTGGAGCTGGTGCGCGCGCTCGCTGAGGTGGAGCAGCAGCAGCGCGGCCTCGAGCGGCGGGCGGCCGAGCTCGCCCGGTCCAACGCTGACCTGGAGCAGTTCGCCTACGTCGCCTCGCACGACCTGCAGGAGCCGCTGCGCAAGGTCGCGAGCTTCTGCCAGCTGCTCGAGCAGCGCTACGGCGGCCAGCTGGACGAGCGCGGGGAGCAGTACATCGCGTTCGCCGTGGACGGGGCGAAGCGCATGCAGCGGCTGATCAGCGACCTGCTCACGTTCAGCCGCGTGGGCCGCACCAGCGAGGGCTTCGTCGGCGTCGACCTGGCGGTCACCATCGAACGGGCCTGGCACTCGCTGGAGGCACGCGTCGAGGAAGCCGGCGGGACGATCGAGGTGGAGCTGGACCACCGGGCGCAGCACGTCCTGGGCGATCCCTCGCTCCTGCAGCTGCTGCTCAGCAACCTGTTCGGCAACGCGCTGAAGTACCGCAAGCCGGACCTACCCCCGCGCGTGCAGGTGAGCACGACCACCGAAGGTGCGATGGTGCGCATGCGCGTGGCCGACAACGGCATCGGCATCCCCGACGAGTACGCCGACAAGGTGTTCGTGATCTTCCAGCGGTTACACGGCCGCGACGAGTACGAAGGCACGGGGATCGGGCTGGCACTCGCCAAGAAGGTCGTCGAGTTCCACGGTGGGACGATCGAGCTCGAGCCCTCGTCCCTCGGCGGCACCTGCCTGTCCTTCACCCTTCCCCTGGAGCAGAGTCCCGACCATGACTGACGCCCACACCTCCCGGCCCATCGAGGTCCTGCTCGTCGAGGACGACCCCGGCGACGTGCTCATGACTCAAGAGGCGTTCAAGGACTACAAGATCGCGAACAAGCTGTCCGTCGTGACGAACGGCGAGGACGCGCTCGCCTACCTGCGCAAGCAGGGCCGCTTCGCCGACGTGCGCAGCCCGGACCTTGTCCTGCTCGACCTCAACCTCCCCCGCCGGGACGGCCGCGAGGTGTTGCGCGACGTCAAGGGAGACCCCGACCTGCGCCGCATCCCGGTCGTGGTGCTCACCACGTCGGACGCCGAGGAGGACGTCTTCGCGTCCTACGACCTGCATGCCAACGCCTACGTCCGCAAGCCCGTGGACTTCGACCAGTTCGTCGCCGCCGTACGCGCGATCGACGACTTCTTCATCGAAGTGGTACGCCTTCCCGCAACCTGAGATACACGCTCGTCCCGACGATCACACGACCTGTCAGAGAGGCCCGTCCCTTGCCTGTATCGCGCAGAGAGGTGTTCAAGCTCGGCGCCATCGGCGTCGCCGGCCTGCTGTCGCTCGACCTCCTCACCGGGTGCGACTCCAGCTCCGGCGTCCAGTCGGCGCTCAACCCTGACTCGCTAGAGCCGTTTCACTCCGGCGCCGCGCGTGGCAGCAGCACAGGGTTGCCGTCGCGCTTGGCCTGGGCCTCGACGGCCAACTCCGAGTTCTTCCTCGCACTCGGTCGCGGCATGCAGCAGGCAGCCGCACTACGCGGGGTCGACTACGTCACGGCGACCTCCGGCAACGACCCCGGCCGGCACGTGGATCAGATGAACGGCTTCCTCAAGCAGGGAGTCGGGTCCCTGGCGATGCAGCCGCTCAACCCCGACGCAGACACGCTGGTGCTTCAGCGCGCGATCGACAAGGGCGTCTGCGTGCAGGGCATCATCACCGCACCGAGCACGATGCAGGTCGTGGCGAGCCAGTATCAGATCGGCTACGACCAGGGGAAGGCCGCCGCCGACTACGTCAACGCCAACCTGGGCGGCAACGCCAAGGTTCTCTACTTCAACCTCGACACCGCCGCGCCGCAGCTCCGGTTGCGCCACCGGGGAGTCCTCGACGGCCTCAAGACGGGCGGAGGCGGGATCGAGGTAGTCGGAGACCTGACGGTCGCCGAGATCAGCACCACGTCGGGCTTCAAGACGATGATGAGCGCGTTGCAGACCCACGGCGACATCAAGGTCGTGCTCGGCGGGGACACCATCGTGGTCGGCGCCTACAAGGCCTTGAAGGAGACGGGGAAGCTCCGGGACGACATGTTCCTGTCGGGCGTCGACGGCGACAAGGAGGCGCTCGACCTGATCAAGCTGGGCGGCGCCTACAAGCTCAGCATCGCCTTCGCCTGGACCCTCATGGGCTACGGGCTGGGTCAGTTCGGAGCCGACTGGATCGAAGGAAAGCAGGTGCCGCGGGTCATCGTCGCCAAGGGCATCAAGCTCGACTCTGCCGGCGCCGTGGGCCGGTTCGCGAGCGCAAGCGCGGACCCTGCCGCCTTGTTCGCCGACCGTGGGCGTTACGAGGAGTACCTCCCGCTGTACGGCAACGTCAGCCACGCAACGCGCCACACCTACTGGACGACGCCGGTCGACCCGCCGTCAGCCGCGGTCGCGCCCACGCCGTCCCGCTAGAGCCCAACGCGAGGGAGGGTGCGGCGCAGCACGCCCACGGTTGGCCTCACGTGTGGCGCAGCGCCTGGCAGCCCTCGTGGTAGGCCGAGCGCGCCGGGTCGGTCGGGTCATCCGCGGGGAGGGTCCCGCGGTATGCCCCACCACTCCACTCGCCCCAGATGTGCTGGCGGCACCACGAGTCCACGACGAACCACGGTGCCTCGTCCGCGGGCCGCTTGGGCGCCGCTGCAGTGCCAAGCAGCGGTCCGGCGACGCGGTTGAAGTCGGCGGCCCACTGCACGTCGCCCTTGAGCCTGCCGAGCAGGTAGCCGTACCCCTCGGACGCATATGCGGAGTCCGCGGGCGACGCCGGAAGCGCAGCGACACCCACCGGCGAGCTGAACCCCTTGCCGGTGTGGGTCGCACCCTGGAAGAGCCGCTGCCGCAGCTCGCTGGCCAGCAGTCGCCCGTCGCCGATCTCGCACGACCGACGAGCCGCGGCACAACGCGCGCGACCGACGGAGATCACACCGCTCGTCTGGGTACGGCTCGGGCCGGCCATGGCCCGTCGCGCGAGGTAGAGCGCGCGGCTGTAAGTGCCGGCAGTGACCGGCGTCGCGTTGGACGTGCCGCTGAAGCCGGAGGCTCCCTTGGTGCTGACCGAGGTCGCGCCGTAGGCAGACGGGTAGCTCGAGCCGATGCTGGAGATGTCCACCGGCTTTCCTGGCCCCGTGTACGACGCGCGTGTGCCCGGGTCGACGGCACCGACCGTGACGATCCAGTCTGGGCCCTCCTGCGAGGACAGCAGCGTGGTGGTCGGCGTGACGAAGGCGTTCTCGAAGCCGTTGCCGGCGGAGAAGAAGATGGTCTGCCCACGGCCGCTGGCCTGGCGCTGCAGGTTGACGTCCGAGCCGGAGTAGACGCGGTCACGGCCGTACACGTCGTTCGAGCCCATGCCGTAGGAGTTGCTGATCGCGTCGATCCAGGGCTGCTTCATCGCCCAGCCGATCGCTGCCTCCGCGCTCGCCGTGTCGGTGTACTGCAAGAAGACGAGCAGGCACTCAGGGCAGGTCCCGTGCAAGTTCCCGACAGACACGCTCGTCGTACCCGTGCCATGCGACGAGGTCGGTCCGTGGATCCCGCCCGTGGACGCGGGCGTCCCGAAGGTCATCGCGCCGATCACCTTCGTGCCGGGCATCCAGTAGTAGTTCTGCTTGCTGGCGCTCGAGCCCTTGACGGCCTTCCACTTCGCGGTGTCCTGCGCGTCGAGCGAGTCGGGCTTGTCCCCCTCGTCGGTGGCCAGGTGCAGCTTGAGCGACTGGTAGCTGCCGAAGCTGCTCGGCTTCGGGAATCCCGGCAGCCACTTGTCCGGCGATGTCGTCAGCGGCAGGTCGTCACTACGGTCGCTGTTCAGCGCCTGCGGCATCTGCGAGGCCAGGTAGTCCCAGTGGTAGGGCGTGAACGCGTTGTCGATCACGGCGATCACCGTGGCGTCCCCGGCGCCCGGCGCCTTCAGCGCAGCCTGAGCGAAGGTCAGCGGGACCAGCCCGGTAGCGATGAG
>JAVEEJ010000095.1 GCA_030840515.1 Frankiaceae bacterium
TCCGCCGGCTGCAGGTAGGCGACCCGCACGCGGACGATGCCCGCGACGGCGGCGAGCTGTGGCAGCAGCGACTCGAGCAGGCGCAGATCGCCGAGGTCCTTGCCGTAGGAGGTCGAGTTCTCGCTGACGAGGTGGAGCTCTCGCACTCCGTTGCGCGCCAGCCACTCCGCTTCGGCGAGCAGGTCCTCGGGGGTCCGCGACACGAACGAGCCGCGGAAGGACGGGATCGCGCAGAAGGAGCAGCGCCGGTCGCACCCGGACGCGAGCTTCACCGCGGCGACGGGACCGCGGTCGAGCCGTCGGCGCAGCTGGGATGGCCCACCCGCGTGACCGGGGATGCCGACGTCGACCGCGCCGCGCTGCCGCTCGACCGGGGTCACGGGAAGCAGCCGGCGACGGTCAGCCGGGACGTGGGCTTCGAAGGACTTGCCTGCGAGTACGTCGGACAGCCGCTCGCCGATCACGGCGTAGTCGTCGAACGAGAGCACCGTGGCCTCGGGCAGCTCCGCGGCCAGCTCGCGGCCATAGCGCTCAGCGAGGCAGCCGACCGCGACGACCTTGCCGCTGCCGTCACCGGCTTCGAGGATCGCGTCGATCGAGTCCTTCTTCGCGGCCGCCACGAAACCGCACGTGTTCACCAGCGCGATGTCAGCCTTCGCCGGGTCGTCGACGAGGTCCCATCCGTCAGCCGTCAGCCGACCCGCGAGCTCCTCGGAGTCCACCTCGTTGCGGGCGCAGCCCAGCGTGACGAAGGAGACGGAGCGGGACATGGGCTCAGGGTACGTGGGGCAGGGCCCCCGGCGGACGGACGATCAGCCGCCGGCGCCGTCAGGGTCGCCCGGGGCGAAGTCGACGCGCGTGACCCTGCCCTTGGGACCCGGCGCGCCCAGCTCGCGGCCGTTGACGACGAGCGAGACGGCGCCGCTGTCGCCGATGACCAGGCGGAGCAGCTTCGCGTCGGTGAAGTCCTGCTGCGCGCCGTGGCGGAGGATGCCCTGGAACAGCACCTTGCCGGACGAGCTCGTGATGCTGATCCAGCTCTTGCTCCCCGTCACGGTCACCCGCAGCGAGACGAGCTTGGGGTTGATCAAGGCGACGGGCCCGGTCGGCTTCGGAGCGGGCGGAGCCACCTGCGGCGCGGTCGAGGAGACGACCTTCGGCACGCTGACGACGCCGGCGTCGCTCTGGCCGGTCGGGTTCTTCTTGCCGGCGCTGCTCAGCAGCTGGAACCCGGCCACGGCCGAGACCAACACCAGGACGGAGGCCATGGCGGCGCTCCAGTTGGGCTGCCGCTTGCCGGTCCGGTGGGCGACCTCTGGGTCGAAGTGGGGCGTGGGATCGACGGGGGCCGGGGTGCCGTGCTCGGCGTCGAACGCGGCCACGATGGGCTCGGAGTCGGCGCCGATCGCCTGGCAGATGCTGCGGATGTGCCCTCGGGCGTAGACCGCACCGCCGCAGGGGCCGAAGTCGTCGGCCTCGATCGCGCGGATCAGAGTCCCGCGGATGCGCGTTGCCCGACTCACGTCTTCGACCGTGAGGCCGGCCTGCTCGCGCGCCTCGGTGAGGCGGGGGCCGACGGTCATAGCGCTGGTGCTCCAGGGGGAATTCACGTGCTGGCGGTGGGGACGACGGGAGTCTACGGGCCGAACGGACGTGTCGACAAATGGCCGTATGCGACTACACCCGTCCGGCCTAGCGCCGTGCTCAGTCCCCGCGAAGGGTGAACAGGATGCTGTCGAGCTCCTCGGGACGGACCAGGACGTCGCGCGCCTTGGCGCCCTCGCTCGGTCCGACGATGCCGCGGCTCTCCATGAGGTCCATCAGCCGACCCGCCTTGGCGAAGCCGACCCGAAGCTTGCGCTGCAGCATCGAGGTGGAGCCGAACTGGGTGGTCACCACGAGCTCGGTCGCCTGGCACAGCAGGTCGAGGTCGTCGCCGACCTCCTCGTCGATGTCCCGCTTGGCCGCGACGCCTGCCGTTACGTCCTCGCGGAACACCGGCTGCGCCTGCGCCTTGCAGTGCTTGACGATGGCCTCGATCTCAGCCTCGGAGACGTAGGCACCCTGCAGCCGCATCGGCTTGCTCGCACCCATCGGCAGGAACAACGCGTCACCGTGGCCGACCAGCTTCTCCGCGCCGGGCTGGTCGAGGATGACGCGCGAGTCGGCCAACGACGACGTGGCGAAGGACAGCCGTGACGGGACGTTGGCCTTGATCAGACCGGTGACGACGTCGACCGACGGTCGCTGGGTCGCGAGCACGAGGTGGATGCCGGCGGCGCGTGCGAGCTGCGTGATGCGCACGATGGCGTCCTCGACGTCACGCGGCGCGACCATCATCAGGTCGGCGAGCTCGTCGACGATGACCAGCAGGTAGGGGTAGGGCGCGAGCACGCGCTCACTGTTCTCCGGCACCTTGAGCTTGCCGTCGCGCACCGCCTTGTTGAACTCGTCGACGTGGCGGAACCCGAACGCGGCGAGGTCGTCGTAGCGCATGTCCATCTCGCGCACGACCCACTGCAGCGCCTCGGCGGCCTTCTTCGGGTTGGTGATGATCGGAGTGATGAGGTGCGGGATGCCCTCGTAGTGCGTGAGCTCGACGCGCTTCGGGTCGACGAGCACCATGCGCACCTCGTCAGGCGTCGACCTCGACAGCACCGACGTGATGAGCGTGTTGATGCACGTGGACTTGCCAGCACCGGTCGCGCCGGCGACGAGGATGTGCGGCATCTTCGCGAGGTTGGCGCACACCATTCCGCCCTCGACGTCCTTGCCGAGGCCGACCACCATCGGGTGGTGGTCGTCGCTCGCCGTACGCGATCGCAGCACGTCGCCCAGCGACACGAGTTCCCTGTCACTGTTGGGAATCTCGATACCGATCGCGCTCTTGCCTGGGATCGGCGAGAGGATGCGCACGTCTGCTGATGCGACGGCGTACGCGATGTTCTTGCTCAACGCGGTGACACGCTCGACCTTCACCGCAGGACCGAGCTCGACCTCGTAGCGGGTGACCGTCGGACCTCGGGTGAACCCCGTGACCTGTGCGTCGATCTCGAACTGCTCGAGCACCTGGGTCAGGGCCTCGACAACCGCGTCGTTGGCCTTGCTGCGTGCCTTGGGTGGCGTGCCGTCGCGCAGCACGTCGGTGGGAGGAAGCGTGTAGGTCTGCCCGGTCGAAAGCGCGAGCTGCTCGACCTTGCGCGGCTGCGGCTTGTCGACGATGGGCGGCGCGGTGAGGACAGGTCCAGACCCTGCGTCGAGCAGCGCCTCGAGGTCGTCAGGTCCTTCGTCGTCGGCGAGTACGCCGACCCGGCGGCGCGGCCGACTGCGGCGCAGCGGCTCCAACGGCTCGGGCTCCGGGTCCGCCTCGGCAGGGCCGCGGCCGAGCAGCTCCGCCACACGCGTGCCGACCTGACGCACCGGGGTGCCGGCGAGCACGAGCGCGCCGAAGCACACGAGCAGGACCAGCAACGGGAAGGCCAGCCACTGCGTCACGAGCGCGACGAGCGGACCGCTGACGAGGTAGCCCAGGACACCGCCGGCGTTGCGGAGCGCGGTGGCGCCTTGCGTGGGGTCCGGAGTGCCTTGCGCGACGTGGATGAGCCCCAGGATGCCGCCGCCGAAGGCGAGCGCTCCGATGATGCGTCGGCCGCGCGCCTCCGGGTCAGGCGCGTGCCGGAGGAGGCGCCAGCCCAGGTAGCCGAACAGCAGCGGGGACAGGTAGCCGAGCACGCCCAGCGACCCGCGGAGGAAGCTCGCGATGCCCCCACCCAGTGGCCCTCCCGCACCGAGCCACAGGCTCGCCGCCGTCACCAGTGCCGCGGCCAGCAGGCCGAGGCCCAGGCCGTCGCGACGGTGGGCGGGGTCGAGCTCACGCGCCTCGTCGCCGACTCGGCGGGCCAGGCTTCCGGTCAGCCGGGCGACGGCCTGCCACAGGGCAGCGCCGCCACGAGCCAGCAGCACGGCGAGCCCGGTGAAGGCCCTCCACGTGGCACGCGTTGCCTTGTAGAGGGCGCCGTGCTCAGGGCGGCGAGCTGGACGCCGAGCCGGTGCACGCTTCGCGGGCGCGCGCCTGGGCGCAGAGCGCTTGTGGGCAGGCGGGCGCGGGCGCGTCGCAGTGCCGCCACGGGTGGCCATGCTCGCAGGCTAGGCGCAAAACCCCATGAGCCCCAGCCGCCACACCGGACGCGCTCAGACGTCGAGCACGACCGGGATGATCATGGGTCGGCGGCGGTGGGCCGACGAGACCCACTTGCCGACCACCCGCCGGATGATCTGCGCCAGCTGCTGCGCGTCGCTGATCCCCTCGCGGGCCGCCTTCTCCAGCGCGTCCTCGACCAGCGGCTTGACCGCGTCGAACGCCGAGGCGTCCTCGCCGAAGCCGCGGGCGTAGACCTCGGGACCGCTCGCGATCTTGCCGGTCACCGAGTCCACCGCCACCACGATGGTCAAGAACCCCTCGTCGCCGAGGATCCGACGGTCGCGCAGCGTCTCCTCCTCGACAGCGCCGACGCCCACGCCGTCGACGTACACGTATCCGCACGGCACCTGACCCACGATCGACGCACGGCCGTCGACGAGGTCGATGACGGTGCCGTCCTCGGCGATGATGATGCGGTCCTTCGGCACGCCGGTCTGCAGCGCGAGCTCGGAGTGCGCGCGCAGGTGCCGCCACTCGCCGTGGATCGGCATGAAGTTCGACGGCCGGCAGGCGTTCAGGACGTAGATGAGCTCGCCGGCTGACGCGTGTCCCGACACGTGCACGAGCGCGACGCCCTTGTGCACGACCTCGGCGCCCCACCGCGACAGCCCGTTGATGACGCGGTAGACCGCGTTCTCGTTCCCGGGGATCAGCGATGAGGCGAGGACCACGGTGTCAGCGGCCTCGATGCGCACGGGGTGGTCGCGGTTGGCCATCCGCGACAGCGCCGACATCGGCTCGCCCTGAGAGCCGGTGGAGACGAGTACGACGGACGTGGGGTCGAGGTTGTCCACCTCGCGCGCGTCGACGAGCATGCCGGCCG
>JAVEEJ010000100.1 GCA_030840515.1 Frankiaceae bacterium
GCCGCCGTCGCGTGCGTATGGCTCGACGGTTATGAGTCGCAAAGCCTGTCCGCGCTGGCCCTGTACCTACCTAAGCGCACCGCCGAGTAGGTGTCGTTCTGCTCTCAGCCGGCGTTAGGCGCTAACAGAGTGACGTTGCGCAGCGACCTAACGCCCCAGGGTTTTCAGCACGCCCCACGCGAAGAGTCCCCCCATCCCGAGACCGATAGCAATCAGAACCCAGCCCACAGCGTGCGCCCACCTTTGCTCTTGACCGGGCGCGAACGGAGGTTCTTCTGGCGGACGCCTGCCTAGTGCAGCCAAGTCGATTAGAAGGTCATTGAGTGACGACCGGTAGGCCACGTAGTGACCAAGCCAAATCACCGCGAGGGAAAAGAGCAAGACGGGCGTGAGTCGCAGAACCTGCATGCGGGCGCCTTTGGCTAGAGCAACTGGGGGCTTTGGCCCAGCGAGAATGCCAGATCGGCTACCAAGCAGGTCCTGATTGGCCAGCAGCGTGGATCAAGGTCGCAACTCGCCTGGCGCAACGTAAGTGCCGCTCTGTTCTGATCTGTTCTGGACGGGCGCTACACGACGACGGTCGTCACCGATCGCCGCGCACGTGAGTAGAGGTAGAGGCCGACCGTCTGCGCTATCGCGCCGGGCAGCAGCGGCGTACCTACCAGGATCCAATCCCACGCGGTCAAAGCCAGCAGAACGACCGGCGTCCAATGCGCGATTACGGCGGCGACACCCCCAGCCGGCGCTTCGGCGGTCCGACCAGGCAAGCGCCGTGACGAGCGAAGCGGCGGCCGGAAGTAGCAGCCAGCCAACGCCATCGATGGCTGCGACGCCACCGACGATGAACGCGCAGGCTGCAGCGACTCCGCTAACCCATACACCCGCCCGCATGTCTCCATCATGCCGCCGTCTGTTCGGCTCTGAACCGGCGCTAGGTTGCAGGCGTGGAAGGCCCGACGAACTCCGTGAAGGGCCGCCGCCGGGGCCTGGTCGCACTGTCGCTCATGCTCGCCCTCGCCGCCTGCTCGACTTCGGGTCACCCAGATGCTTCACCCACGTCGACGAGGACGGACGGCTCGCTCACCACGCCCTCCGACTCTCCCCCTCCCTGGGTGTCTTCTCCGACCCACATTCCACCGTCGTCGTTCCTGCTGCGTGAGTACTACGGGCACGCTCGGGGCTTCCACATGGACGAGGCGGGCTACGGGCTAGTCGAGTGGCGCGCAACACACGAATGCTTTCAAGCCCCGCCTCCAACGCCTTGTTATGGGGACGACCCGAACCGACCGGGGGGCGTGGCGCCCATCTTCATCCGAACCGTGACAGGAACGGGTGCCTCCGGCTTCATCCTGTCGACCACCGAACCCGACGTGTTCGACGTCGGCGCGGTCACGCTGCGCTGGGACCGGCGTACCGACGTCCTGACCGTGTCGGACAGGCACGGGAGGAAATTCACCTTCTGCGGCCCGCAGAACCCAGGGAACTGCGGCCTCTGACGGTCGCAGCCGCGGACCAGTGCCGCCCTGCTCTGAATCGGCGTAATTGCCCGCCCGGTTTCGGAGGCGCTGGTCCCCCTGGTGGGCGGACGCCTTCGCTGGGAGGATCCCCGGCATGCCCTTGCCCTCCCCTCGCGCCTTGGACCGCCGGGCTGAAGAGCACTGGCCGTGGCTCCTCCGGGAGCGCAATCCTTGGACTCCGCTGTACGTGGCTCTCTGGATGCTCGCAGCCGTCTTCGTGCTGATGCTGGCGGGACCGCCATACAGCTACGGTGCCGCGGGGGGCCTTGGGGCTCCAGCCGGCCTGATCATTCGAGTCATTCGAGACCTGAAGCGCACCGACGCCAACCGGCCACCAGGTCAGATCACCTAGCCACACAGGTAAATGTGTCAGGCAGTACTGCGCTCGCTCTCGGACGAACCAGTTGCAGCCAGCGAGGCCGCCAACAGCCGGGCGCCCGCAGCGGCCTCACCTGAGCGGCCAGGCGCGCCCACGAAGGACACGAGCCACCTCAGGACCGTTGCAACGGAGGCGTCATCGGGCTCCAGCCCGACCACATCCGCGACGCCGAGCCGAGCAGCGTCCCAGCCGGCGCCTTCACCGACTACCACGAGGCGAGCGAGTACGGCGGGTTCCTCGGACGCGATGCGCCGCAGCCCGGGGTGCGCGCTGAGACGATCTGCGGCGCGCTCCAGAGCGGCAGCCAAACCCTCGGACTGCACGACGAGCACGCACTCGTCCGCGAGTGAGGTCACCTCGTGCTGGACGAGCGCGGCCCACACATCGTCCTTGGTGCGGAAGTGGTTGTAGAGCGTGCCCTTGGCGATGCCAGCGACGGTCGCGATCTCGCCCATCGAGGTCCGGCGTACTCCGTACTTCTCCACCGCCCGCTGCGCGCCCTCGAGCAGCGCACTCCGGGTGCGGCCCATGGCGTTGCCCGCGCGGCTCCGGGTGCCGGGTTCGCGGCGCGGCTGGGCGGAAGCGGGGAGCACGTCAGGCCGCGGCGACGACCGGCGCGTCGCCGGCCGGGTTCTCGACCACCGTCAGCACAGCGGGCTCGACGAGGGCCAGCTCGGAGCCGACCTGGTGCATGAGCTCGGACATCCGCATCCCCAACGCGGCGCAGATGGACGCGAGCAGCTCGCTCGACGCCTCCTTCTGCCCGCGCTCGACCTCGGACAGGTAACCCAGCGAGACGCGTGCGGCGGCTGAGACCTCGCGCAGCGTGCGCCCCTGCTCCTGGCGCCGGCGGCGGAGGGCATCACCGAGCAGTCCACGTAGCAGGACCATCGGGTGCTCCCTTCTGCCACAAGCGCCGACCCACACACCGTACCCGCCCCGACCGTCAGCGGTCAGCCTGACCACCGAGGAGGTGCCGGCGCAGCAGGTCGAGCGCGCTGGTGACCGCCAGCTGCCGCACCCGGTCACGGTCCCCAGGGAGCCGGAGCAGTCGCGCGTCGCTGCCCGATGGCCCGGCGACCGCCACGTGCACGGTGCCGGGCGGCTGCCCCTCTTGCTCCTCTGGCCCCGCGACCCCGGTCAGCGCGAGACCGAAGGAGGAGCCGAGCCGTTCGCGGACCCCGGCAGCCATCGCGCGCGCCGTACTCGCACTCACCGCCCCCTCCTCCAGCGACGCCCCCAGGAGCGAGGTTTTGAGCTCGGACGAGTACGCCGTCACCCCGCCGCGGAACGTCGCGGACGAACCCGGCGTCGAGGTGAGCGCGGCCCCCAGCAGCCCGCCGGTGAGCGACTCGGCCACCGCGATCGTCTGCCCACCCGCCAGCAGCAGCCCATGGATGACCCCCGGCAGCGTCTCGTCGTCCACGCCCCACAGCGCGATGCCGAGCGTCGAGCGGATCTCTGCCTCCACCGGTGAGATCAGGCCCAGCGCCGCCTCGCGGGTGGCGGCACGAGCGGTGACGCGGACCCGGGTCTGGCCCTTGCCGGCGAGCCACGCCAGGGTCGGCGCGCCGGGCGTGGACGCCAGTCGTTCGTGCAGGTCTGACAGTGCCTCGGCGACCGCCGACTCCCACATCCCGGCGGTGTGCAGGGTGCGCGAGACGATCGCCGCAGGCGCGTCGGCGAGCGACAGCAGGTCGGGCAGCACCGACTCGACGAGCATCGCGTGCATCTCGTGCGGCACGCCAGGGAGCGCGTAGACCACTCCGGCGTTGAGCTCCATGCGCACCCCGGGCGCCGTCCCCTTCGGGTTGGGGATCGCCGTCGCGCCCTCCGGCAGCTCGGCCTGGCGCAGGTTCATCGCCGGCACCCGGCGCCCGAGCCCCTCGTAGCGAGCCAGCAGAGCATCAGCCAGCGACTCGTCCCGAAGCAGCGGCACGCCTGCGGCAAGCGCCAGCGCCTCGCGGGTGAGGTCGTCCTGGGTCGGACCGAGGCCTCCGGTGACGAGTACGGCGTCCGCTCGGGTGAGGGCCATGTGCAGCGCTTCGGCAATCGTCGGCTCGTCGTCCGCGACGGCGGTCGACCGCACGACCTCCACCCCAGCGTCGGTGAGCAGCCGTCCGATCGTCGCGGCGTTGCCGTTGACCACGTCGCCGATGAGCAGCTCGGTGCCGACCGCGAGAACCTCAGCCCGCACGGCTCTCCCGTCGGGCGCGCTTCATCGCCGCCCGGTCACTCGTCCGCCGCAGCTTCAACGCGCGCGCCACGTAGTCGACGCCGGTCACGACGGTGACGACCACGGCCGCAGCCATGAACCAGGCACGAGCCGACGCCGCCACGCCGCTCAGCGGAAGGATGTAGAGCCCGATCGCCACACCCTGCAGCAGGGTCTTGAGCTTGCCCCCGCGACTGGCGGGGATCACGCCGTGCCGGATCACCCAGAAGCGCAGCAACGTGACCCCGACCTCGCGCGCCAGCACCACCACCGTGACCCACCACGGCAGGTCACCGAGCAGCGAAAGACCCACCAGGGCAGCACCGGTCAGCGCCTTGTCCGCGATCGGGTCGGCCACCTTGCCGAACTCGGTCACCAGGTTGCGCGAGCGGGCAAGCTCCCCGTCGATGCGGTCGGTCACTGACGCCACGGCGAACACGGCCCACGCCACGATGCGCCAGGTCTGGTCGTGGCCGTCGCCGACCATCAACGCCGCCAGGAACACCGGCACCAGCAGCAGTCGAGCGATGGTCAGCACGTTCGCGATGTTGAGCAGCCTGGCGCCCGACGCCGGCAGTGCTGCCGGATCAAGGACGGCAGCTGGGTCGGCGACGGGCTCGCTCATGCGGCTCCCGCAGGGCTGAGCACCTCGACGACTTGGCCGACCAGGTCCACGCCGATGCTGTCGGTGACCTTCGCCCGGACCAGGTCCCCCACACGCAGCCCAGGCCCGGTGACCGTGGTCGAGCCGTCGACCTCGGGCGCTTGATGCGCCGCGCGGCCCTCAGCGCTCCAGCCGTCGACGTCTTCGACCAGCACGTCGACCAGCTCGCCCACACGTGCCTCGGCTCGTTCGGCGGTCAGCGCCTCGGCGAGGTCCCCGGTGGTGGCGAGCCTGTGTGCGATGACGTCCTCGGCCACCTTGTCGTCGTACTCGGCCGCCTCTGTCCCGTCCTCGTCGGAGTAGCCGAACACGCCGATCGCGTCGAGCCGCGCTGCCTCGAGGAACTGCTGCAGCTCCGCGAGGTCGTCGTCGGTCTCCCCCGGGAACCCGACGATGACGTTGCTCCGTGCACCGGCTTCCGGGGCCACGGCGCGGACCTCCTCGAGCAGCCGGAGGAAGCTCTCCCGGTCGCCGAATCGCCGCATCCGCCGCAGTACGGGACCGCTCGCGTGCTGGAAGGACAGGTCGAAGTAGGGCGCCACGCCGTTGGTGGAGGCGATCGTCGCGAGCAGAGACGGCCGGAGTTCCGCCGGCTGCAGGTAGGCGACCCGCACGCGGACGATGCCCGCGACGGCGGCGAGCTGTGGCAGCAGCGACTCGAGCAGGCGCAGATCGCCGAGGTCCTTGCCGTAGGAGGTCGAGTTCTCGCTGA
>JAVEEJ010000107.1 GCA_030840515.1 Frankiaceae bacterium
GGCTCCTCGTCGAGGAGCGCCAGCAGGCCCATCTTGATCGACATTCATCCCCCAGCAGTGACGGTGTACTGGGTATGCATACTCGGTATGTTCGCGGGCGTCAAGCGGCTGACCGACCGCGGCCGTCAGACCTGGCTTGTGACCAACCCGTCGATGAGCACCGGCCCAGTGCCCCGCGCCCGGATAGAGACCTTGGCGGTGCGCAGCGAGAAGGTTGGCAGGGCGATCACCGCGCGGTAGGTCGTCGCGCTCGCCTCCAAGGACACGATGGCGAGCCGGCTGGTGTTGACCCAGACCTCGACCGAGCCGCAGCCGTGGCACTTCGTCGCCACCAGCATCAGCCGGTGGGTGACCAGGCCGGTGCGGATCAGCTGAGCACCTGCAGTGGCGCTCCGACTGATCGTGCCGAGGTAGGCGGGGGAGCTCGACACCGACGTCCAGGCGCCGCTGCGCGACAGCGACCGGTCGTCCAACGCGACGGCGGAGCACCGACTGGCGCTCCACGGCGAGGTGTTCCCGGCGACATCGCGCGAGCGCGCCTGGAAGCACACCGTGGAGCCGGTCGGGTTGCCCGTCAGCGTGGCACTGCGTGCCGTCGTGCGCTGCCACGACGGGAGGTAGACGTCACTGCCGAAGCTGCCGTTCGAGAGTGCGCGTCGGTAGCGCACGTCATAGCTCACGACACCGGTTCCGCTGTCCGCGCCGGTCCACGCCGCCGTCACCGACGTGCCCAGGGAGTAGAGCTTCGTCGGTGCGGTCAGGCTGGCGCTCGGTGCGACGGTGTCGGCGGGCGCGCACTGCAGATCGCCGTCGACGCTGCCGTCCAGGTACTGGGCGAGCAGCGTCTGCCCCTGGGTGAAGCTCGTGGCGCATCGGGCGCTGGCGTCGCTCACTGTCCCGGCGCCGGCCACCCAGACCGGCGCATCCTCGAGCGGGTAGCGAGGGGTGAAGTAGGGCGCCCACGCAGAGCGGTAGGAGGCGGCGGTCGACCTGCGGTAGGAGCCGGTAATCGTCTGCCAGGCACCGGCGCTCGAGTAGAGCCCGACCTGCGGGACACCGCTGGAGCGCAGCGCGTCGACGGCACCCTGGAGGTCGGCTGCGTTCTGCTGCACGGTCCCGCCCCAGCTGTTGGCCGTCTCGACGTCGAGCCACCAGGTGACGCTGAGTCGCTCCGTGATGCCCGCGGCCTCGGCCTTCGCGAGCGCATCGGTGGCCGTGTGCCACCCGTAGTCGTAGGCGCAGCCTGCGAGTGTGGTGTCAGAGCCGCACAGCGCAGGGTGATTGCCGGCCGGATAGGTGTAGTGGGTGCTCGTTCCGTTGGGGTTGGCGGTGTTCATGTAGAGCGCCGGCGGACCGCTCAGTGCCGTCGCCCACGCCCACTGGTCACCCAGGCAGACGGCCTCCCGCTCCGCGAACGGCAGTCCGTCCGTCAGGCCCACGATGCCGAACGTCCCGGTCGTCGGAAGCGGTGAGCCGCACTGCGGCGACGAGACGTCGTGTCCCGTCGTACTCGTCGCCGCTGCACTGCTCGATGCCACTAGGGATGCGAGTACGGCGAGCGCACACACGAAGGCAGTACGACCGGGACGCCACATAGGCGACCATCCTGCCCGACGGCTAATGGTGGCGGTAGGACGGTTTCCCGTTGGGGCAGGTGATCGTGCCGGTGTAGGTGCCGGTGTTCGCCAGGGTGGGCGTGAAGTCGCCGTCGCCGGTGCCAGAGCCGGTCGCGCCGGTGAAGTCACCCGTGCCGGAGCCGCGGAGGATCTCCCACGTGAGGTGCAGCTTGAATCCCGGCCCGGCACCCTCGCCGGTCGTGTTGTAGCCGGTCGGGCCGAAGGCGTGCTGATGCAGGACGAAGCTGCCCTCGCCGCATCCATTCAGAGCCCCGGTCGTGCGGTCCCAGGTCTCCGCCTCGGCCTGGTGCGCCTCCGGGTTGACCCAGAAGTAGCCGAAGTAGTCGTCGAATGCCGACAGCTTGCCCGTGAAGTCGGCCGAGCCGTGGAAGCGGAACTCACAGACGCCGGTCTGGCCCGGGCTGCAGCTGTGCACGCTGTCCGGGTTGGTGCCGCGGTCCTTGAACGGCGAGGTGAAGTGAACCGAGGGTGCCGGATGCGCCCCGGCATAGGACGGCCCAGCCGACACGAGTGCGGCGGTGGCGGTGACGGCGATGACTGTGGCTGCGAGTCGGCGTTTGCTGAGCATGGTTGGTTCCCTCCCGGAAGTGAGCCGGGCCCCCCAGACCCGGCTCTTGACGGACTCATCGCTCGGCGCAGGTCGCTTCCGTCGGTCTGACCCGAACTTTCTGCCGGCTGACCGACGGAACGGGCCCAGGAGGAGCGATGTAGGTCACGTCGAACTCGGAACGGGGGCCTGCGGGTCCGGGGGTGTGATGGCAGTCGCGATGAGCGATGCGGACCGGGTGGGTGGCCAGCGGGGCTTCCGCACCCTCTACGACGCTGCCCTCCCCGAGGTCTTCGGCTACCTGCTGCACCGCTGCGGCGACCGCACCGTGGCGGAGGACCTATGCCAGGAGGTGTTCCTCGCGGCGGCCAAGAGCTGGCAGCAAGGCGGCGGCGACCTGGGGATCGCCTGGCTCGTCGGTGTCGCCCGCCACAAGCTGGTCGACCACTACCGCCGGCAGGATCGCGAGCGGCGCCTGTTGGCGTTGGTGAGCGAGCAGACGAGGGTCGAGTACGTCGACGACGACGAGCCGTTGCATCGCGCGCGCGCCCTCGCCGCCCTCGCGCTGTTGCCCGGTCCGCAACGGCTGGCGTTGGTCCTGCGCTACTTCGACGGCCTCGCCGTCCCCGAGATCGCCCAACACCTGGAGCGCAGCGTGCACGCAACGGAGTCCGTCCTCGCGCGGGCGCGTGACGGGTTCCGCCGCCACTACCTGGAGGCGACCGATGCGTGAGGACGTGCTGCTCGAGCAGCTCGCCGACGGACAGGGCCCGGTGGACCCCGGCCTCGGGTTCAGGGACGCCCTGTGGGAGCTCATCGAGGCCGAGATGCTGACCGGCGACCTCGTCGCCGAGGCGCCGGCAGTGGTCGCCGTACCCGCGCCCCGAGCCCCTGCTTCAGTGGTCGCGCTGACTCCGCCGTCAGCTGTCGCTCACCACCACCGGCGATTCACACCGCGTCGTCTCGCGCTGCTGGCAGCGGCGGTGCTGCTGCCGTTCCTCCTGCTCGTGCTCGCCCTCGGAGGCGGCTCCGACGGCAAGAGCTCGATCCGCGTCGTCGATCCACCAACACCAGAGCCCACGGCCCAGGCATCGGGACCGCCCACGCCACCGCTACAGCCAGGTGGAAGGCCCAGTGCCGCACCCGGTGCGCCGGTCCCTGTCGCGCCCGTCGTCGTCCCGGCGCCCCGCCCCCACCCATACGTCGGCGGGGGGGACCCGGGCTCCGCCGCGAGTGGGCTGGGTTGGTATCTGCTCTACGCCGACTACACCGGGAACACGGTCAACGGTTACCCGGACTACGACGTCTACCGCCGGGAGGTAGGCCCCGGCCAGCCCGCCAGGCGCCTGGTGCACGGCCCAGAGGCGGAGACGAACCCCGTCTTGTCGCCCGACCGACGTCACCTCGCGTGGAGCGGTCCCGCGTCATACGACGGCTCGGTGTCAGGCCTCTACGTCGGTGACGCCGACGGGGGACACGCTCACAGCATCCCGCTCCCGCCCTGCGGCGACGTCACCACCTGCCCTTACCTGGCTCCGAGCTGGTCACCCGACAGCAAGCGGTTGGCCTTCAACCGGAACGGGCCCTACACCGGATGCACCGCTCTCGACGGTTGCGATCTGCTCTACAGCTATGACCTGACCACGTCGAAGCTGACCCAGCTCGCCAACGGTCATCAGCCGGACTGGTCGCCTCGTCGAGACGAGATCGTGTACGCCGGGCATCAGGTAGGGCCGGCCAGCAATGCCGACTGCTTCCCTGGTCCCTATGGAGAGATCTGCGAGGCCGCAGGGGACATCAGCATCATCGACGTGTCAGGCCCCTCGCCCACCATCCGCACGTTGGGCATGGAGAAGGGCTGGACCCCTCGGTTCTCACCGGATGGTGAGTGGATCGTGTTCGACCGGGAGCTCGGCTCGACGAACATCCGAGAGACCGCCGTCATGCGGCGCGACGGGAGCTCACTGCGCACCCTTTCTGCGTGCCACTTCGCGACCTGGACGCCCGATGGCCGGCTCGCCTGCACAATCCAGCAGGCGGACGGTTCGAACGACGTCTGGCTGCTCGATGCCCACGACCAGCCCGTGCG
>JAVEEJ010000111.1 GCA_030840515.1 Frankiaceae bacterium
TGGAGGGCGCGGCCGCCGCGACCGGCCGGATCCTCGACGCCGACGGGACCATGCTCGGGTGGGCGGTCTGCTTCTCGCTCGCGCCCGACGCTGCGGTGTTCGGCGGTGGTGAGTGCTTCCAGGGGCCCGACCTGCGCGGCCGGGTGCGGGTGTGCGTCAACCGCGAGGCACACGGTGCGGCGGGGCTGGACGCGTCCTACCTCACGGTGCCGTTCGTGTGGAGTGACGCCGGTTGGGGTCTCTACGCGCACAGCGGCGGTCCGGTGCGCATCGACGCCGGCGCGACGCACGGTTCGACGCTCGTCATCGAGGTCGCCGGCGAGACGCTCGACCTGTTCGCCTACCGCGGGGACGGCCCGCAGGTCATCGCCTCCCACCAGCAGGTCACTGGTCTGCCGGGACGCTTTCCCGACTGGGCGCTCGGCGTCTGGACCTCGCGCTGCTCCTACCTGACCGCGGAGGAAGTCGAGTCGGTGCTCGACGGGTATGACGCCGCGCAGTGCCCGGTCGACGTGGTGCATGTCGACGCGTGGCAGCCCGGCAACGTCATGGTCGACCTCTCCACGCGGTGGGAGGTGAACCGCGACCGGTGGCCGCTCGGATGGGCGAAGGCGCTCGATGACAGGGGAGTGCGGCTCTCGCTGTGGCACAACCCCTACGTGCGTGCCGGCACGACTGCCGGCGACGACGCGATCGCACGCGGGCTCGTGCTACGCGACGCCGACGGTGAGCTCGTCGACACAGCGGACGGGCCCGGACGGCTGGTCATCGACTTCACGCACCCCGACGCCGAGCAGTGGTGGCAGGAGCACGTCGCGGTGCTCGTCGCGGAGGGGGCCTCGGCGGTGAAGCCCGACTTCGCCGAGGAGCTCCCGTCGCACGCGGTCGCGCACGACGGTCGGCAGGGCTGGCAACTGCGTAACGAGTACGCGCTGCGCTACCAGCGCGCGTCGTACTCGGCCCTGCTCGACCTGCTTCCTGACTCCGGCGACGGGATCGCGATGTTCGTGCGGTCGGGTACGGCGGGTGCTCAGCGCTACCCCTGCCACTGGGTGGGTGACACCCCCTCGACGTGGGAGGGGCTCGAGGCGGCGTTGCGGGCGTGCTTGTCGCTGGCCCTGTCGGGCTTCGGCTTCGTCACGTCCGACGCGGGTGGGTTCTGGACCCCGCAGTCGCACGACTGGGTCGTGTCCAACTGCGAGTCGGGCGATGGCGCTGCGACGCAGGCCGACGTCGACCCGGAGCTGTTCACGCGCTGGACCCAGTGGGCGGCGCTGTCCCCGGTGCTGCGCTTCCACGGCACGGGGCGACGCGAGCCGTGGGCCTATCCGGGCGAGTACGGCGAGGCCTCGGTGCAGGCATGTCGGCAGCGTGCTGCGCTGCGGTCCTACCTCGAAGTGGTTTCGGCGGAGACCTCGTCGACCGGGACCCCGTTCATGCGGCCGATGCCGCTCGCGTTCCCCGGTGATCGCGCGGCGCGTTCCGCGCACCTGCAGTACCTGCTCGGCCCTGACCTGCTGGTCGCCCCGGTGCTGCAGCCCGGAGGTGCGGTGCGGGTCTGGGCACCGGAAGGCGGGTGGACCGGGCTGGCCGGTGCGCCGCCGTTGCATGAAGGGTGGAACGACATCGTGCTGTCGTTGTCGGCAATGCCCGCCTGGGTGCGACCCGGGGCTGTGCTGTGACCAACGCTGTGACCGGTCACAGTGGGCGACCGTGGTGGCACGACGCCGTCGTCTACCAGGTCTACCTGCGGTCCTTCGCAGACTCCAACGGTGACGGGCTGGGCGACCTGGCCGGTGTGCGCTCGAGGCTGCCCTACCTCGCCTCACTGGGGGTCGATGCGCTGTGGCTCAACCCGTTCTACCTCTCGCCGCAGAAGGACCACGGCTACGACGTCGCGGACTACTACGAGGTGGACCCGCTCTTCGGAACTCTCGAGGACTTCGACGCGCTGCTCGCCGACGCGCATGCGCACGGGTTGCGCATCATCTGCGACGTCGTGCCCAACCACTCCAGCTCCGAGCACGAGTGGTTCAAGCGCGCGCTCGCTGACCCCATGTCCGACGAGCGCTCGCGCTACATCTTCCGCCCGCCCGCCGCTGACGGCGGCCCCCCGAACAACTGGCGGTCGGTCTTCAGCGGCCCGGCCTGGACGCTGGACGAGGCCAGCGGGGAGTACTACCTGCACCTGTTCGACGCCTCTCAGCCCGATTTCAACTGGCGTCACTCCGAGGTGCACGCCGAGTGGGAGCGGATCCTGCGCTTCTGGCTCGACCGGGGCGTCGACGGGTTTCGCATCGACGTCGCGCACGGGCTCTACAAGGACGCCGAGCTGCGCGACAACCCTGAGGCGGGCCGGTTGGTCCCGGGTGCACCTGCCTACGAGTCGATCAACGCCAAGCACAACTGGGACCAGCCGGAGACGATCGAGGTGTTCCGCCGCTGGCGGCAGATCACCGACTCCTACGCGGGCGACCGGATGATGGTCGGCGAGGTCTTCCTCTTCGACCTCGGCCGGGTGGCGAGCTACGCCGGTGCCGACCGGTTGCACCAGGCCTTCAACTTCATGGTGATGGCCACACCGTTCGAGGCGGCCGCGTTGCGTGACGTCATCGAGAAGGCGCTCGGCGCGTTCACGGTCGACGGCGCGGGGCCCACCTGGGTGCTGTCCAACCACGACCTGGTGCGTCACGTCACCCGCTACGGCGGTGGCGACGCGGGCCTGCGCAGGGCCAAGGCAGCGACCGGCACACTGCTTGCCCTTCCGGGTTCGCCCTACCTCTACCAAGGTGAGGAGCTCGGTCTCGAGCAGGCGGACGTGCCGCCGGAGGCGCGGCAGGACCCGATCTGGGTCCGCTCCGGGGGCACCATCGAAGGCCGCGACGGCTGCCGCACCCCGATCCCGTGGACCGACGAGCCCCCCGGCTACGGCTTCACCACCTCGGCCACGCCCTGGCTGCCGGTCGAGGACACAGCCAAGGCAGGGAGCGTGGCCGCGGAAGAGGCCGACCCTGCCTCGACCCTTGCCTTCTACCGTCGAGCGATCGGGATCCGCCGCGAGGCCCGGCCGAGCCTCGGCGACGAGGTCGAGTGGCTCGCCACGCCCGCCGGGACGCTGGGCTTCACCCGCAGCGCCGCCGACGGCACGACGTACACGTGCCTGCTCAACACGACGACGCGCGCAGTGCCGGTTCGGCTGCCGGGCGAGGCGACCGTCGTCCTCTCAAGCGAGTTGTCAGTGCCAGAAGGTGCCCGGGCACTCCCCGGCACTGACAACTTTGCGATTGCGGTGCCGGGAGAGACCTGTCTGTGGCTGAGGTCGGTTGATCCCGACCGGTTTGTAAGGGATGCTGCTCAACATGACTGAGATCGCTGTTCACGCCCCTTATGGGCTGCCCGCCCGGCAGGTGGCCAACCAGCTGGAGCGCTGCTTCCGCGCCGAGGCCGACCTGATGCGGGTCCTCGGCGGTTGGACCCCACTCGTCACGGAGAACGACGAGCGGCTCGCCTTCGCCCGTGACCTCGGCATGCGCGCCGAGCACGGCCAGGTCATCCTCGACCGGCTGCACCGGCTGCGCACGACCGACCGGATGATCGCGGTCCCGAGTCCTGAGTGGCGCGCGCTTGTGGAGCTTCTCGACGCGGCGCCCACGGTGGCCGACCTGGTGGCCGGGCTCTACCTCGTCGTGACCGCCGACCTCGTCGCGGCCTACAAGCAGCTGCTGGCCGACTGCGACCCGCTGGCCGACGAGCTCACCATTCGCCTGGTGTCCCGGCACGTGCTTCCCGATCACGAGGAGCGACTGCGCTGGGCCGAGAGCTTCACCCGCGGCCATGGCTATGACCGCGCGTACTTCGGTCAGGTGCGTGATGCGCTGGCCGCCGCGGGCGGGCTCATCGTGCGCTCCGACCTCGTGCCGCCGGACCGCGATGACGTCGACGCCGAGCTCGGGACGGGGTTCTGGGCACTGCCGAGCACCGCGCCCGACCGGATCGAGCTGGGCAGCGAGTATCGGATCGTGGGCGACGGCGAGCGCGCGTCCTACTGCCCGCCCTTCGAGGAGTTCGGGCCGGCCGACGTCGAGGTGCTGGTCAACCACCACGGGTTGATGCCAGAGATCGCGAGCCTGTGCATCATCGGCTCGATGCTCCACGAGGTGCACGACCGGCCCTGGGAGTTCTACCGGGATTTCGCGATCCAGTGCAGTGACGAGGTGCGCCACATCGGGATCCTGCTGCGCCGGCTCGACGACCTCGGGGTCGGCCCCGACGTGCACCCCTTCCCGACCTGGACGTTCTACGACGCGGTTGCCTATCTGCCCGTCAACGAGCGCACCCTGGTCTTCAACACGATCGTCGAAGGCAATGTCGTCGAGACGCTGCACGACCGCGCAGCTGCGCTCGAGCGCGCCGGGAATCCGGCCACGGCTTATGGCATGGACTGGATCTCAGCCGACGAGTCCCTCCACCTCCACAACGGGATGCGCTGGCTCGGGGAGGGTGACCTGACCAGTGAGGAGATCGACGCGTTGCTCTCGCG
>JAVEEJ010000116.1 GCA_030840515.1 Frankiaceae bacterium
CTCTAGCGCGGGTAGCCGGCCATCTCCTCGAGCCGCGCGATCCGCTCGGGCATCGGCGGGTGGGTCGAGAAGAGCTTCTGGATCCCCATGCTGCGGACCGGGTTGGCGATCATCAGGCTGCTGGTCGGCTGCAGCGTGGGGGTCGGCGCGAGCGGTCGGGCCGCCGTACCCGCCTCCAGCTTGCGCAGCGCCGAGGCCAGCGCGAGCGGGTCGCCGGTGAGCTGGGCGCCGGACGCGTCGGCCTGGTACTCGCGGGATCTGCTGATGGCCATCTGGACCAGGCCGGCGCCGATCGGTGCGAGGAAGAACATCAGCAGGGCGACGATGGGGTTGGCCCCCTCGTCGTCATCGCCGCCGCCGAAGAACAGCGCGAACTGGGCGACGTAGGAGATGACCGTGGCGAGGCCGGCCGCGATGGAGCCGATGAGGATGTCGCGGTTGTAGACGTGGGAGAGCTCGTGGCCGAGCACGCCACGCAGCTCGCGCTCGTCGAGGATGCCGAGGATGCCCTCGGTGCAGCAGACCGCCGCGTTGCGCGGGTTGCGACCGGTGGCGAAGGCGTTGGGCTGGTCGGTCGGTGAGACGTAGAGCCGAGGCATCGGTTGCCGAGCCTGCTGCGAGAGGTCGCGCACGATCCGGTACATCTCCGGCGCCTCGGCCTCGGAGACCGGCCGCGCCCGCATCGAGCGCAGCGCCATCTTGTCGCTGAAGAAGTAGCTGAAGCCGTTCATCCCCAGGGCGAGGAGCACGGCGATGGTCAAACCGGTGCTGCCCCCCAGAACGCTGCCGATGAACAGCATCGCGGCCGAGAGCCCTGCGATCAGGACGGCGGTCTTGAGCCCGTTGTAGTGCCGGTGCACTGCTCCTCCTAGGAAACGTCTACCGCTCTGCACAACGCGATCTGCGGGGCCCGCGTTCCCGGAACCTCACCCGAGCGCCCCGCCCGCCGCGGCCCGCATGACCAACTGCGGCACGACGCTGACGACGACCGTAGCGGCGCCGGCGACAAGCGCCGCGCCCACCGCCGCTCGGGCGGGCGGGAACGGCCGTTCGGTCGCCGCGCCGGGCGACAGGGCGACCACGGCCCAGCGCAGGTAGTAGGCCAGCGCGATGACCGTGTTGACCGCCATCACGACGGCGAGCCAGGTGTAGCCCGCATCCACCGCGGACCGCAGGACGACGACCTTTGCCACCAGACCGCCCACGCCGGGCGGCAGCCCGGCCAGCGACGCGAGCGAGAGCACCAGCACGCCGGCGGTCCACGGCGCGACCCGCACGAGTCCACGCGAGGCCTCGATGGTCAGCGCCCCGTGCGAGCGCGCCAGCACCGACGCAGCGGCAAAGGCACCCAGGGTCATGGCGGCGTAGAAGCCGAGGTAGCCGAGGGTCGCCGTACTCGCCTCCTGCATCTGCTTGCGCCCCGCGTCGGCATGCAAAGCGAGTGGCACGAGCATGTAGCCGGCCTGCGCGACCGACGACCAGGCCAGCAGCCGGATCACGGTCCGCTGCCGCAACGCGAGCAGGTTGCCGAGCGACATCGTCAGGGCGGCGAGTACGCCGAGCACGGGTCCCCAGGTCCCGACGTAAGGCGCCAGGCCGCGCAGGAGCAGCAGCAGCAAGCCGGCGAACCCCGCGGCTTTCGAGACGACCGCGAGGTAAGCGGCGACGGGCAGCGGTGCACCGGAGTACGCATCCGGAACCCAGAAGTGGAAGGGGACGGCCGCGACCTTGAAGCCGAAGCCTGCGACGACGAGTACGACGGCGGCCGCGGCGAGCGGGTCGTGGCGATGCGCGCTGAGTCCTTCGGCGATGAGGTCGAGGTGTAGCGATCCTGTGACGCCGTAGAGCAGGCTGGCGCCGTAGAGCGTGAGCGCAGTGGAGACGACGCCGATCAGGAACGCCTTGAGCGCCGCCTCCGCGCTGCGCGGGTCACCCGGACGCAGACCCACGAGGACAAAGGTCGGCAGCGACACCAGCTCCAGCGCGACCACGAGCGTGATCACGTCACGGCCGGCAGCCATCACCATCGCGCCGGTCGCGGAGCTGAGCAGCAGGAACACAGCCTCGCCCGGGGGCAGCCGGTGATCGCGCAAGGCGCCGGTCAGCAAGGGCAGCACCACCGCGAGTGCGAGCAGCACCAGACCCTGCAGCGCCAGCGCGAACCCGTCGGCCTCGTAAGAGCAGGCGTGCGCGGTGAGGCAGAACGTGGCGCGCGGCTCACCGCGTGCCAGGACGGCGACGAAGACCAGGGCGACCGCAGTCCCGAGCAGCCCGATCCCCACCGCGAGCTCGACCCGTCGCCGGCGGACGAGCAGGTCCACCACCAGCACTGCCGCTGCGGTGAGGGCCAGAGCCGTCGGCGGCGCCAGCGCGAGACCGTCCACGTGCTGGACCAGGCTCATGCGCTCACCCCGAGCACACCGCGGACGGCCGCCTCGCCGAGGCCGAGCACGATCCGCGGGTAGAGCCCGATGACGACGGTCGCCACCACGAGCGGCGTCCACGCCACGAGCTCTGACACCCGCGCCTCGCCCACCGGACGCAGCCGACGAGCCGAGGGGACAGGCCCGAAGGCGGTGCGTCGCAGCAGGTCGAGGAAGTAGGCCGCGGTGATGATGGCGCCGAGGCAGGCGAGGCAGACGAGGAGCTGGAACCACACGGCGGGCAGCCCACCTGCGGGGCGCCATGCGCCGAACAGCGCCAGCGCCTCGCCCCAGAACCCGGCAAGGCCAGGCAGCCCGAGGCTCGCGACGCCGGCGAACACGAGCAGCGATCCGAGGTAGGGAGTCTGTCCGAGCATGCCCTCGCCGACGACGGCGATCTCTGAGGAGTGGTGGCGCTCCTTCAACGCGCCGACGAGGAAGAACAGCAGCCCGGTGATGAGGCCATGGGCGATGTTGGCCAGCAGCGCGGCTTGGACGCCGATCGTCGTCAGCGAGGCGATCCCGAGAACGACGAACCCCATGTGGCCGACGCTCGAGTAGGCGATCAGCCGCTTCATGTCGCGCTGGACGAGGCACACCAGCGAGCCCCATACGATCCCGATGACGGCGAAGCCCGCCAGCGCGGGCGCCAGGTCGTGCGCACCCTGCGGCACGACGGGCAGCACCAGCCGGACCAGCCCGTAGGTCCCCATCTTCAGCAGCACCCCGGCGAGCAGCACCGAGCCGACAGTCGGCGCCTCGGTGTGCGCATCAGGGAGCCAGGTGTGCAACGGCCAGACCGGCGTCTTCACCGCGAGCCCGAGGATCATCAGCGCAGCGGCGGCATCTTGGACGCCGCGCGGCATACCCGCCCCGCGCCGGCCCGCCAGCTCGACGAGGTCGAAGGTCCCCGCATGGGTGCCGACGACGAGGAACCCGACCAGCATCACGACGGAGCCCAGCAGGGTGAACAGGATGAACTTCGTGGCCGCGTGCTGCCGACGCTCGCCGCCCCACAAGGCGATCACGAAGTACATCGGCAGCAGCACGACCTCGAAGGCGATGAAGAAGACGATGAGGTCCAAGGCCATGAAGGTGGCCAGCACCCCGGTCTCGAGCAGCAGCAGCAGTCCGATGAGAGCCCGCGGCCTCACGGGCTCGGGCATGTGCCGCAGCAGATGCACCATGCAGAGCAGGAACAGCAGAGCGGCCAGCCCCACCAGAGGCAGCGAGATCCCGTCGACGCCGAGATGGAAGCGGACGCCGATGGCAGGGATCCAGTCGCCATCGAGCTCGAGCTGAGGTCGTCCTGCGCGGCCGATGTCGAAGCTGCCGAACAGAGCGAGTACGCCGACCACCACAGAACCCGTGACCACGAGGCCGACCACGTGCGCGATCGCATCGCCGACCTCGGGCAGGAGCAGGAGCAGCAGCGCACCCGCCAGTGGCAGCGCGAGGATGACGGGCAACGCCCATGAGCCGCTCACACCACAACCGCCACGGAGACGACGACGAGCAGCACACCCGCGATCAGTGCAGCGAGGTAGGAGCGGACCCGGCCGGCACCGACCACACGCAGGGACGAGCTGGTGCGCACGGCGGATCGGCCAATGCCTTCGACCGCGTGGTTGATGGCGCTCGCATCGGTCTCGGCCACTGCCGCGGCGACGCTTCGCGTAGGCCGGACAGCTCCCCTGTCATAGAGCGCGTCGACGCCGAACCCGCTGCGCAGCCGGCGTTGCGACGAGCCGAGCAGCAGCACCGGGTCGCGTGCGCCCGCGTGCGAGTAGAGCCACAGCGCAGCGAAGACGGCGAGGACCCCGATGGCTGTCAGCGTCACGCCGCCGACGCTCAGCTCGATCCCCTCGCGCGCACCGGCCGGCGCGGGCAGCCACGACGGCAGCGCGTCAGGAAGGGCGAGGAACGTCGAGACGCCGCAGGTCACCGTGAGGGCGGTCACGGACTGAGCCATCGACAGCCGCGGCTCATGCAGGTCTCCGCGCGGCGCCGGAGGGGCGAGCAGGATCAGGAGCAGTCGCGCGACGTACGCCGCGGTGATCAGCACCGTGGCGAGTCCTGCCAGGTAGAGCAGCACGCCCTCGAACTGGTCCGGCCCTGGCCCGCTGCCGCCGGCGGCGCTCTTCATCGCCGCGAGCACGGAGTCCTTCGACCAGGCACCGGCGAAGGGCGGCAGCCCTGCGAGGGTGAGTCCGCCGACGATCAGGGCGAGCGCTGCCACCGGCATCCGCCTCGCGACGCCACGCATCTGCGACAAGGCACCGGTGTGAACGGCATGCAGCACCAAGCCCGCCGCGAGGAAGAGCAGCGCCTTGGCCGAGGCATGCACCATCAGGTGGAGCAGCCCGGCGTCGTAGCCACCGGCAGCCAGCGCGCCGAGCATGTAGGCGAGCTGGCTCGTGGTGGACCAGGCGAGCAACCGCTTCAGGTCGTCCTGCGCGAAGGCGGCCAGCGCACCGAGCAACATGGTGACGGCTGCCATCAGTGCCAGCACGTCGAGCGTGACCGTGCTGGCCAGGAAGAGGGGATGCAGCCGTGCGACGAGGTAGACGCCGGCGGCGACCATCGTCGCGGCGTGGATCAGCGCGCTGATGGGTGTCGGTCCTGCCATCGCGTCGGGCAGCCACACATGAAGGGGGAACTGCGCGCTCTTGCCTGCCACACCGAGCAGCAACAGCAGCGAGCCCGCGACGAGGGCCCCGTGCGGCAGCCGGGGCACAGCCGCGAGAAGCTCACCGATGTCCGTCGTACCCGCTGCCGTTCCGAGCACGGCGACTCCGAGCAGCATCCCCACGTCGCCGATGCGCGTGACCAGGAACGCCTTGACCGCCGCGCGGCGCGCGTAGTCGAGCTCGCGGTAGTGGCCGATGAGCAGGTAGGAGCACAGGCCCATCACCTCCCAGCCCACGAGCAGCTCGAGCAGGTCGGAGGCAACCACCACGAGCAGCATGGCGGAGGTGAACAGCGACACCTGCGCGGCGTAGGAGGGGTAGCGCAGATCGTCGTGCAGGTAGCCGACGGAGTACACCTGGACCGCGAGCGCGACCACTCCCACCATGACTGCAACGACCGCCGCCAGCGAGTCGAAGCGGGTGCCCGCTAGCACCTGCAGCGCGCCGGCCGGTGCGATGAGCAGGCGGTCCAGGCGAACCCGCGTCGGGTCGTCCAAGGCGGAGGGGAGCAGGAGCAGCGCGACCAAGGCGGTCGTTGTGGCGCCGGTCAGGGCGATCGCCGCCGCGCGCGGCCGGGTCCTGCACGCCGGCAGTGCGCCGAGCAGCGCCGCGGCGAACGGGATCGCCGGCAGCAGCCAGGCAGCCGAGCTCACGCCGCCTCCTCGCGCAGCTCGGTCGCACGGTCCAGGTCCACGGACTCACGGCGGCGGTAGAGCAGCAGCACGATGGCCAGCCCGACGCCGACCTCCGCTGCCGCGATCGTCACCACGAAGAGCGTGGTCACCTCGCCGGTGCGGAAGCGGTCACGCAGGTAAGCGCCGAACGCGATGAGGTTGAGGTTGACGGCGTTGAGCATGAGCTCGACCGCCATCAGGACGAGTACGGCGTTCTTGCGCGCGAGCACGCCATAGATCCCGAGCCCGAACAGCAGCGCGCCCGCGACGAGCGGCACCGCCAGGTGCATCACTGCTCGCCCTCGATGTCATCCCGGGTGAGCACGACAGCGCCCACGAGGGCGGCGAGAAGCAGCAGCGAGAGCAACTCGAAGGGAAGCACCCACGACCGGAACAGCGCGCTCCCGATCACCTCTCCGTTGCCTACCGGGCGGGCCTTCAGGTCGACCCGCACATCCCCGAACGACTTGAGCAGCAGCACCACGAGGGTCGCGGTCATCGCGGTGGCAACGACTGCCGCGCCGAGCCGTGCACCGTCGGTGTCCGCGCTTCGCCCGATGGGGGCCCGCGTCAGCATCACCGCGAAGAGCATGAGGACGACGACCGCGCCGACGTACACCAGCACCTGCACCCAGGCGACGAGCTCAGCCGCGAGCACCACGTAGCAGCCGGCGAGCGCCGCCAGCGAGACAACGAGCCAGAGCGCGGCGTGCACCACCTGCCGCGTCGTGACGACGAGGGCCGCCGCCCCGACCGAAGTCGCGGCCAGCAAGGCGATCACCACGTCGAACGTCGTCACCCCGCGGACTCCTTGCCCGGCTCTGCGCCGGGGTCGAGCGCGGGAGGCGGCGGCACCGTGCGCATCCAAGCGGTGAGGCGGTCCTTCTCGTGCAGCATGTCGCGGATGTCGTACTCGGCGTACTCGAACTCCGGGGTCCAGAACAGCGCGTCGAAGGGGCAGGCCTCGATGCAGATGCTGCAGTACATGCACAGCGAGAAGTCGATGGCGAAGCGGTCCAGCACGTTGCGCTGCCGCTCGCGCCCGCCGGGTGGGGCGGGGATGGTCTCCTTGTGCGAGTCGATGTAGATGCACCAGTCGGGGCACTCGCGGGCGCACAGCATGCAGACCGTGCAGTTCTCCTCCACGAGGGCGATCACGCCCCGGCTGCGCGGCGGCAGCTCTGGCATGACGTCCGGGTACTCCTCGGTGACGCTGCGCTTGAGCATCGAGCGCATCGTCACGGCGAGACCCTGCAGCAGCCCCTTCACACTCGAATCTCCTTCACTGCAGCGCCACCTTGAGCACGCCGGTCAGCGCGAGCTGCGCGAGCGAGAGCGGGACGAGCACGACCCAGGCGAGCCGCTGCAGCTGGTCCTCCCGCAGCCGCGGGTAGGCGACGCGCACCCAGATCACCACGAACGACAGCAGCATCACCTTGGTCAGCGTCCAGAGCCAACCGAGCTGGGTGTCCAGGAACGGCCCCTTCCAGCCACCCAGGAAGAGCACGACAGTGAGTGCGCAGACGACGACGATCCCGGCGTACTCGGCGAGCAGGAAGAGCGCGAACCGCAGACCCGAGTACTCCGTCAGGGGGCCGAACACGATCTCGCTGTCAGCCAGCGGCATGTCGAACGGTGGCCGGCGCAGCTCGGCGAGGCCGGCGACGAAGAACACGACAGCGGCGATCCCCTGCCACGGCAGCCAGTACCAGCGCCACTGCTCCACGATGCCGGGCAGTGAGAGGGTGCCCGCCGCCATCGCCGCGCTCGATGCTGTGAGCACCAGCGGCAG
>JAVEEJ010000125.1 GCA_030840515.1 Frankiaceae bacterium
AGAAGGGCATCACGATCCTCGCGAAGAACACCGCGGTGAAGCACGGCGACCTCACGATCAACATCATCGACACCCCGGGCCACGCGGACTTCGGCGGTGAGGTCGAGCGCGGACTGTCGATGGTGGATGGGGTGGCGCTGCTCGTCGACGCCTCGGAGGGGCCGCTTCCGCAGACCCGCTTCGTGCTGCGCAAGGCGCTCGCGCAGAACATGCCGGTCATCCTCATCATCAACAAGGTCGACCGGTCCGACGCGCGCATCGCGGAGGTGGTGGACGAGACCTACGAGCTGTTCCTCGACCTCGACGCGACCGCGGAGCAGATCGAGTTCCCGATCGTCTACTGCCAGGCACGGACGGGACAGGCGTCACTGAACCGGCCGGAGAACGGCACGTCTCCGGACAGCCCTGACCTCGAGCCGCTGTTCCAGGTGATCCGCGAGACGATTCCGGCTCCCGAGTACGACGAGTCGGCCCCGCTGCAGGCGCACGTCACGAACCTTGACGCCTCGCCCTACCTCGGCCGGCTCGCGCTGTGCCGGATCCACAATGGCTACCTGAAGAAGGGCCAGCAGGTCGCGTGGTGCAAGCAGGACGGCACCATCGAGCGGGTCAAGCTCACTGAGCTGCTCGGTACCGTCGCGCTCGAGCGGGTGCCCATCGAGACGGCCGGACCTGGTGACATCGTCGCGATCGCGGGCATCCCCGAGATCACCATCGGCGAGACCCTGACCGACCCCGAGGACCCACGGCCGCTGCCGGTCATCACGATCGACGAGCCCAACATCTCGATGACGATCGGCATCAACACCTCGCCGCTGGCGGGGGAGAGCGGCAAGAAGCTGACGGCGCGGCTGGTGAAGAACCGGCTCGACGCGGAGCTGGTCGGCAACGTCTCGATCCGGGTGCTGCCGACGGAGCGACCGGACACCTGGGAGGTCCAGGGCCGCGGCGAGCTGCAGCTCGCGATCATGGTGGAGATCATGCGGCGTGAGGGCTTCGAGCTCACCGTGGGCAAGCCGCAGGTCGTGACGCGCATGATCGACGGGAAGATCCATGAGCCGATGGAGCGGCTGACCATCGATGCGCCGTCGGACTACCAAGGCGTGCTGATCCAGCTCATGGCGCTGCGCAAGGGCCGGCTCGAGCAGATGGTCGACCACGGCACGGGTTGGATCCGGATGGAGTACGTCGTCCCTGCGCGCGGCCTGATCGGCTTCCGCACCGAGTTCCTCACCGAGACCCGCGGCACCGGGTTGCTGCACCACGTGCACGAGCGCTACGAGCCGTGGCACGGCGAGCTGCGCACCCGCCCGACGGGTTCGCTCGTCGCGGACCGCCGTGGGCCGACCACCGGCTTCGCGCTGGCCAACCTGCAGGAGCGCGGCACGATGTTCGTCGGCCCCGGCACCGAGGTCTACGAGGGCATGATCGTCGGCGAGAACTCGCGCCAGGACGACATGGACGTGAACCCCACCAAGGAGAAGAAGCTCACCAACATGCGCCAGTCCTCGGGCGACATCCTGGTGCCGCTGATCCCGCACCGGGTGCTCTCGCTCGAGCAGGCGCTGGAGTTCTGCCGCGAGGACGAGTGCGTCGAGGTCACGCCGGCGACGGTGCGGATCCGCAAGGTCGTGCTGGACGCCTCAGAGCGCGAGAAGTCGCGCGGCAAGCGCGCGAAGCAGGCCCTCGCCGCGCAGTAGCTGCTTCTGCGGTCGCCGTACTCGCTCGATCGTCGCGGCTAGGCCCCCCGGTCCAGCCGGACGAAGTAGAGGTCGGTGTTGTGCGGCGAGTCCGGGCGCGGGTTGGAGGCCCCCAGCACGACGCCCAGCCCGTCCTTGCGCATCGTGACCCCTCCGAAGTAGTCCCCGAAGAAGGAGTGCGTCGGCGTGCAGTCGGTGTCGCAGAAGCTCCCGTCACCGGCCGGTCCGGCGGTGCCGTCGAACGGTCCGAGCACCCGCTGCTCCGACCATGCACCGTCGCCGAACTGCCGCGCCCAGGCCTGCGTGGTGTGCGGCGGGTCTCCGGCGGGGTGGGCAGCCGGGTTGTCGTTGCGGTGGTCGTAGAACACCAGGCTCGGACGTCCGCCGCCGTCGACCAGCACCGTCGGTGGCGCCACGATGTCGGGTCCGGCGAGGAACGGTGCCGACTCGACCGCGGGCCCAGCCGCTCGGGCGGCGCCCCAGGTCAGACCGCCGTCCGCTGACTCGATGACCATCGGCTGGATCGTCGCCGTGTCCACGCGCACCCAGCTCGCGGCGATCTGCCCGCTCGCGTTCCAACCGACGCCGACGTTGGTGAAACGAGCGGGATCCATATCGGCGATCGTGCGCTGGGCGGTCCACGCACCGCCGAAGGCCTTGGTGGTCACGACGAGCTCGGTGGGACCGACCGTGTGAGGTGTCCGGCCCTTCAGGGCGGCGTCGTAGAGCGGGCCGGGGGGTGCCATCGCGTACTGCGCCTCCGGCACGGCCGAGGACAGCGCGGCGATGGCGCCGCCCGGTCCGACGACGAGACGGGTGCCGATAGCGATCGTGCCCGCGGGGGTGGCCGGCAGTCGCGTGGGTGCGCTCCAGTGCCGGCCCCCGTCCACCGTCGTGGCGAGGTAGACGTCGCGCGCGAAGGTGTAGATGTTCGCCTTCGACCAGAGCACGTAGGCGGTCCCGGAGTGAGCGGGATCGACCGTCACGTGGGACCCGTCGATCGACTCCACGTCGCTGGCCCGGTCGAGCACGGTCGGCGTGCCCCAGCTGCCTGCTGTGCCGTCGTAGGAGGTGAGGACGACCACTCCCGTGTCGGGGTAGGCCGCCGCCGAGGGACGCAGCGCCTCCAGCGGTGCCGTGGTGCCCGAAGGCGGTGCCGCCGTGTCGGTCACCAGGTAGGTGACCTCGCCCGCCTTCGTCCGGCTGGCAACATCGCGGCCGATCGCCACGCTGGGGTCGAAGGCGCTGTGGTACTTGGTGCAGTCGTTGACGGTCACGCCGTGAACAGACCAGCTGGAGCCGCCGTCGTCGGAGACCGCGGCGGAGATGGCGTCGGAGTAACCCGTCATCCAGGCCGCGACCAGGTGGTCGGGGTTACTCGGGCTCGCGGCGAGGGCGGGCTCGACATCCCAGTCGCGCATGGCAGCCGTCTGGGCGTCGCTGGTCGGCCACGCCGTGCACTGGGGCATCGCGTTGGGACCGGACACCTGGGTCACGCGGACCTGGTCATGCGCTGCAGCTCCAGCCGGGGCGGCGACTGCCGCACCGAGCGCTGCAGTGAGCGCTGTGAGGGCGACCGCAATGCCGATGCGCCGGCGCCGGGTGAACATGGACATGGTGGCTTCCCCTCAGCCGCGGTGGTGCTGGACATCTCGGACGTTAGGGACCTTCGGGACAGCGCACATCCGGGTCGGCACCACAGATCAGATCAGGGCTGACCCTCATAGACCCGCGCTCTGCCAAGCCTCAAGATGTCCGGATGGTCCGCACCGCTCTCGTCGTCGACGACCACGATGGGTTCCGTTCGACTGCCCGCAGGCTGCTCGAGGCGGCCGGCTTCGAGGTGGTCGGAGAGGCCGCGGACGCGGCTGCGGCGGTCGCGCACGCCGTGCGGCTGCATCCGGACGTGGTGCTGCTCGACATCCAGCTGCCGGACGGCGACGGGTTCGCCGTCGCAGAGCGGATAGCGATCGACTCACCGGCAAGCCTCGTGGTGCTCACATCGAGCCGAGACCGCTCCGACTACGGGGCACGACTGAACGGTGTGGGTGTGCAGGGCTTCATCGCCAAGACCGACCTGTCAGGGGAGCGAATCGTGGCGCTGGTCGGTGCCGCGTGATGCGCCGCTCGTTCCAGGTGCTGATCGGAGCGGCAGCGGTGATCGCCGCCTACAGCTCGTGGAGCTCGCCGCACGCACCTCAGCTGCGCTGGATCCTCACCGGCTTCTCCTACATCGGCGTCGGGCTCTGGGTGTGGCACCGGCGCCCCGAGTCGCGCACGGGACCGCTGCTCATCATCACCGGCTGGGCGGTCTGGTCCTCCATCGCGGAGGCCACCCGGGTTCCGCTCTTCTGGACACTCGGCTCGGCGCTGGAGGCATCCTGGTTGCCGCCACTGGCCTTCCTGATGCTGTCCTTCCCGAGCGGGAAGCTCACCAGCACCGCGCAGCGGATCGTCTTCTGGCTCTGCGTCGGCTTCGTGGCTGTCGCCGGCGTCGCGGGCTCTTTCGTCTACGACCCTCGCGACTTCGGCTGCACCAACTGCCAGCCGCGGCTCAACCTGATCCTGGTGCACTCGAGTCCTGACTACGTGCGCTACTGGGGCGGGTTGGTCGTTGCCGCCGCATTCGCCGTGGGGCTGCTCGGCTACAGCGGCTGGCGGGCCCGGCGGGGCAGCAGGAACGAGCGCCGCGTCTTCCTCGCGGGCGCGTCGGCCTTCGTGGTGGCTGCGACTGTGACGCTGCTGTGGACGTCGGCAGTGCGCACCGCCTTCCGGGTCATGCCGATCGCCGTCGTCCTGCTCCTCGCCCTCGTGGTGATGATCGTGACTCGGTGGTGGCGGGCCAGTGCCCCGCTGCAGCGGGTGCTCAGCCCGATGCTGTTCCCCGCCGTGGCCTTCTGCCTCGCGGTCGCGGCGCAGCAGGCGATCGGTGGGCTGCTCAACCTCTGGACCGTCTTCCGGCCATCGCCCTACATCTTCCGGCTGATCACAGACATCGCAGTCTTCGCAGCGATGTCACTTCCCCTGACCTTCCTGCTCGGACTGGCCAGGACTCGCGCCCGGCATCTCGTCGTGCGCGACCTCGTTGTCCAGCTCGGTGAGCTGCCGCCGCTGCAAGAGCTCGAGCGCGTGCTCTCTCGGACGCTCCGCGACCCGTCCCTCGCGGTCGGGCGTTGGGATGTCGAAAGGGGCGAGTACGTCGACACCGCGGGTCAGCCGATGCTGCTCCCAACGGAGGGATCGGGTCGCTCGACGACGCTGCTGGAGCGAGAGGGAAACCCGCTCGCGGCGATCGTCCACGACGACGCCTTGCTGGAGGACGACGGCCTGCTGAGCTCTGTAGCGACGGCCGCGCGGTTCGTCGTCGAGAACGAGGGCCTGCAGGCCGAGGTGCGTGCACAGCTGGAGGATGTCCGGGCCTCGCGAGCTCGCATCGTCGCGGCGGCCCAGGAGGAGCGGCGCCGACTCGAGCGCGACCTGCACGACGGCGCGCAGCAGCGACTTGTCTCCGTCTGCCTCGACCTCAAGCTCGCTGCGAGCGCGGGTGAGCACGAGGTCCCGCCGCAGACACGCCGGCTCTTGGTCGATGCGTCCACCGAGCTCGAGCGCGCGCTGGCGGAACTGCGGGAGCTCGCGCGCGGGATCCACCCGGCAGTGCTGACCGACGAGGGTCTCGGACCGGCGCTTCGCTCCCTCGCCGACCGATCGCGGCTCCCGACCGAGGTGGACTTCCAGGTCGGCGAGCGGCTCGGAGCTCAGGTTGAGGCGGCTGCCTACTTCGTGGCCTCAGAGGCACTTGCGAACGTGGCCAAGCACGCGAAGGCAACCCGCGCCTCCGTCGCCGTGAGCCGACCCAATGGCCACCTGGTGATCCGCGTCGAAGACGACGGTGTCGGCGGTGCGGACCCGGAGCGTGGGTCGGGTCTGAGAGGCCTGATCGACCGGGTGGGCGCGGTGGACGGCCGGCTGGAGCTGACCACGACTCCCGGCGGCGGGACAGCGGTCGTGGCGGAGATTCCGTGCGCGTAGCAGTCGCTGACGACTCGGTGCTCTTCCGTGCGGGTGTGGTCAGAGTCCTGACGAGCGCCGGCCACGAGGTGACCGCCGAGGTCGGTGACGCGGACCAGCTGCTTGCTCATGTCGCGGTCGCAGGGCCGGACGTCGTCGTCGTCGACGTCCGGATGCCGCCGACCCACACCAACGAAGGACTGGTTGCCGCGGAGCGGATCCACGCGGAGCATCCCGGCACCGGCGTACTCGTGCTCTCGCAGGCGGTTGAGCCCTCGTATGCGATGAACCTGCTGGGGGCTGGTGCGCAGGGGATCGGCTACCTGCTGAAGGACCGCGTGCTGGACCTCGACGAGTTCGTCGACTCCGTCCGGCGGGTGGCGGCAGGGGGTACGGCTGTGGACCCCGAGGTGATCCGGCAGCTGATCTCGCGTCAGCGCGGCCAGCACCCGCTCGATGCGCTCTCTGCCCGAGAACGTGAAGTGCTTGCGCTCATGGCGGAAGGGCGCTCCAACCAGTCGATCTTCGAGCGGCTGGTGCTCAGCCCCAAAACGGTCGAGGCGCACGTGCGCAACATCTTCGCCAAGCTCGGTCTGGTGGAGGACGAGGACGACCATCGCCGGGTGCTCGCCGTCCTGACCTACCTGAGCGCCGGGTAGC
>JAVEEJ010000260.1 GCA_030840515.1 Frankiaceae bacterium
GCGAGCCGCCGCCCGCGCTGCGCGTCGGTGACGACGGCCTCGCAAGCAGTGCAGGTATGCAGGTGGCGGCGCATCCGCGCGGTCTCCGCCGGTGGCAGCACACCGTCCGCCACCCCGAGCAGGCTCGCCGGATCGAGCGCCTCCCGGGTGTCGTGCCCGCTCAGGTCGTGCGCCGGCTGCCCGTCGTGCTCGGCGACCAGCTGCAGCCGCCCTTGCAGCACGCGGTCAGCAGCGAGGCTGCGACCCACTCCGAGGGCGACAGCCACCGAAGGCAACGGCAGGTCGTAGTCATCGCGCAGCAACACCGCCAGCTGCAGCGGAGGGGCGAGACGCCCGAGCGCGTTGTCGACCGGGTCGCCGTCGCGCACGCGCGGTGCGGCCACTGAGCGCTTGCGGTCGCCCATGCTCAACGCGCGCGCCCACCACCAGCCCAGCGGGTCCTGCAGCGACTCGGTCGCCGCGACCTCGACGAGCTCCTCGGCGCTAGCCGTCACCACGGCGGCGGCGTCCGCGGTGCCGAGCCCGCGCCGGCGCAGCAGGTCGTGCAACCGGTCGGAGTAGGTCTCGACCGCGATGACGACCTCTTCGGCGGCGACCTTCTGGGATGGGGGCCGGCTCACGCGGTTAGGTTAGGTGGCAGCGCAACGCAGCGGGCGCACCGACGCGGATGGAGGCCCACTCGTGACCGACCCCGGTGGTCGCGGCGTCATCGACCTGCGCAGCGACACGGTCACCCGGCCGAGTCCCGCCATGCGGCAGGCGATCGCCGACGCCGAGGTCGGTGACGACGTGTACGGCGAGGACCCGACCGTCACCGCGCTGGAGAACCGGGTGGCGGCGCTGCTCGGCCACGAGGCAGGCGTGTTCACCCCCACCGGGTCCATGGCCAACCAGTTGGGGCTCCGACTGCTGGTCCGGCCGGGCCAGGAGGTGGTCTGCGACGACGACGCGCACGTGGTCCGAGCCGAGCTGGGCGCCGCGGCCGCCTTGTCGGGAATCACCACCCGCACCTGGAAGGCGCCGCGCGGGCTGCTCGACCTCGACGACGTCCAGCGCATCATCCGGCCCGACGCCGGCCCCTACCTGGTGTCCACCGCCGCTGTCGCCGTGGAGGACACGCACAACTTCGGCGGCGGCACGATCCAGCCGCTCGAGACCTTGAAGGCACTGCGGTCCCTGGCTGACGAGAACGGCCTCGCGCTGCATCTCGACGGCGCCCGAGTCTGGAACGCGCACGTCGCCACCGGCGTCGCGCTCGCCGACATCGGCAGCCTCTTCGACACGGTCTCGGTCTGCCTGTCCAAGGGGCTCGGCGCGCCCGTCGGTTCGGTGCTCGTCAGCAGCGCCGCGCGCATCGCCGAGGCCCGGGTGTGGCGCAAGCGACTCGGAGCCGGCATGCGCCAGGTCGGCGTACTCGCCGCCGCCGGCCTCTATGCGCTCGACCACAACCTCGAGCGGCTCGCCGACGACCACACCAACGCGCGGCTGATAGCCGATGCGATCGCCGCGGCAGCGCCCGGAGTCGTGACGCCCGAGCACGTTGAGACGAACATCGTGCCTCTCGACCTCACCACACACCGACTCGACGCGAGGGGACTCGCGGACGCCGCGGCAGCGCAGGGCGTGCGGGTGTCGGCGCTCGGTCCGCAGTTCTGCCGGTTGGTCACCCACCTCGACGTCGACCGCGCCGCGGCCGAGGAGGCGTCCGGCGTACTCGCCGGCCTGCTCGCTTCTTAACGACCTGCGGGAAGCCGGCCCACCGCCGGAGGCAGATCGCGGCAGGCTGCAGCGAGCTCGAGCAGGTCGTCGCCGACGAGCGCCTGCGGGCCGTCGCACAGGGCAGCCGCCGGCTCGGGATGGACGTCGACGATGACGCCGTCGGCACCCACCGCGATCGCCGCGCGGGTCAGCGGGACGACCAGGTCGCGACGTCCACCGCTGTGCGACGGGTCGACGACCACCGGCAGGTGCGAGAGCGCGTGCGCCACCGGCACCGCGCTGATGTCGAGGGTGTTGCGCGTGGACTGCTCGAACGTCCTGATGCCGCGCTCGCACAGCACGATGTCGAGGTTGCCGCGCTGAGCGACGTACTCGGCCGCCATCAGCCACTCCTCGATGGTCGCCGTCATCCCGCGCTTGAGCATCACGGGCTTGTTGACCGACCCCACCGCCTGCAGCAGGCCGAAGTTCTGCGCGTTGCGGGTGCCGATCTGCAGCATGTCGGCGTAACCCGCGACGAGATCGACGTCGTGCGCGTCGACCACCTCGGTGACGATCGGCATCCCTGTCTCGGCCCGCACGTCGGCGAGGATGCGCAGCCCTGCCTCGCCGAGCCCTTGGAACGCGTACGGCGACGTCCGCGGCTTGTAGGCGCCCCCGCGCAGCAGCGTCGCGCCGGCGGCTTTCGCCATCTGTGCGGCGGCGAGCGTCTGCTCAGGCGTCTCCACCGCGCAGGGCCCGGCGATGAGGGTGAAGCGGCCCGGCCCGATCGGGACGCCGCCCACGAGCACCGTGGACATCTCGGGGTGGTGGTCGCGGCTGACGAGCTTGTAGGGAGTGGACACGCGTACGACGTCGCCGACGCCGGGCATCGCCCGCAGGTTCAGTGAGCCGAAGTGAGCCACATCCCCGACCAGGCCGATGATCGTGCGCTCCACGCCGCGGCTGACGAAGGCCTCACCGCCGACGGCTTCGATCCGCTCGACGACAGCGTTCACCTGCGCCGTACTCGCACCCGGAGCCATGACGACAACCACGGCCCGCACGCTACCCACCGGGCGGCAGTCGGCCCGAGGGCAGGTGGGAGGATGGCGCGGTGACGGAGGGCCGCCTGCCGCCGGGGCAGTACCTGCCCCGTGGATGGCCGGTGCTGCATTACGGCCCCGTCCCGAAGTTCAAGCCCGACACCTGGGATTTCCGCGTCTTCGGCGCGGTCCGCGAGCGGGAGTGGTCCTGGACCTGGGGTGAGTTCTCTGCCCTGCCCACCACTGAGGTGCGGGCCGACTTCCACTGCGTCACCAAGTTCAGCCTGCTCGACAACGAGTGGCGCGGTGTGTCGACGGCCGCGCTGGTGGAGGCCGTGCCGCCCACCCCCGACGTGACGCACGTGATGATCTGGGCCGAGTACGGCTACAGCGCCAACATGACCCTGTCGGACTTCACCGCGGCCGACACGGTGCTCGCGACCCACCATGGCGGCGAGCCGCTCGCGCCGGAGCACGGCTTCCCGGTGCGACTGGTGTGCCCGCGGCTCTATGCCTGGAAGGGCCCGAAGTGGGCGCGCGGCATCGAGTACCTCACCGCGGACCGTCGCGGGTTCTGGGAGGAGCGCGGCTACCACAACATCGGCGACCCGTGGCTCGAGCAGCGCTACAGCTATCAGGAGGCGCCTGGCGACGGCCCGGTCGTCTAGACCTAGACCCTCGTCGGGATCAACCCACCTGGCGCGTTCTCCAGTGCGGCTCGCGCGGCTGCGCGGCCCGCTTCCACCATGCGGTCGATCTGGTGGAACTCGAGGAGCCCGACGCCACGGCCGGCCGGTGTGATGACCAGCGAGGCGTTCTCGTGCGCGTGGCGGGTGGCGGCGGCGCTGCCGGTCGTCATGGCGCGCAGGACGGTCTCGACCACCGGCGGGCGGCGCGGGGGACCGGTGCGCGCGGGCGCTGCGGTGCCCCCAGGGTCGAGCACGCTGCTGAGGATCACCGGGCCTTCGTCACGGGCCAGCAACGGACTGACCGGGGAGTTGTCGAGCACGCCGCCGTCGACGAGCACCCGATCGCCGAGGACGTGCGGCGGTGAGATGCCGGGCAGCGCGATCGAGCCCGCGACGACGTCCTTCAGTTTCCCGGTCGAGAGCACCACGAGCTCGCGGCGGTAGAGGTCGACGGCGGTGGTGGTGAACTGGCGAGGCAGCGCCTCGACGTCGAGGTCGCCGAAGGACCGCTCGAGCATCGCGTAGCCGCGGCGGCCGCTGGTCAGCGCGTGGCGGGGGAGCGTGTAGTCACCGGCGGGGTTGCGCCGGACGTACTCCTCGTACACCCGCGCGTCGATCTCGTCGGGTCCGAGGCCCATCGCCAGCAGGCCGCCGATGTAGGCGCCCATGCTGCAGCCGGCCACCCGGCCGATCTGCACTCCCGCGTCCAACAGCTCGGCGATGACACCGATGTGCGCGAGCGCTCGGGCACCGCCGCCGGTCAGCACGAGGCCGACGCTGCGGCCGGTGAGCTGGTCAGCGAGCCGCCGCGTGACCGCGTCGAGCTGCTGGCCGTCGAGCCCGGACACGATGACGCGTGCCAGTGTCGTCGCGACCTCCCAGCGGTCGATCACCTCCCGGGTGGGCTCGGCGCCGAGTAGCAGCAGCTCCGCGTCGCGTTCACCCACCATGAGTGGTCGGTGCGGGGGTTGGTCGCCCGTGGCGGCGCCCAGCACAAC
>JAVEEJ010000136.1 GCA_030840515.1 Frankiaceae bacterium
CTGACCTGTCCGGGTTCACCAGGACCAGCGCCCAGCTCGAGCTCGACGACCTCTCCCGGCTGCTGAGCGGTCTCGAGGACATCACCCTCGATGTCGTCGGCCGGGGCGGCGGACGAGTCGTGAAGTACATCGGTGACGCGGTGATGTTCGTCGCCCCGCGGCTCGAGCAGCTGCTGGACATCGCACTGGCGCTCTCGGAGCACCCGGCCGCTGCCTCCGTCGGGATGCCGGTGCGCGTGGGGATCTCCTTCGGCACGCTGCTGGCCCAGGAGGGCGACTACTTCGGTGCCCCGGTGAACCTGGCCAGCCGGCTCGTGGCCCTCGCTGAGCCGGGCACAGTGCTGGCCGACTCGGTGCTTGCGGCGCGCGCCGATCCGACCGCGTTCACGGCTGACCCGGACTACCCGGCCGAGGTGCGCGGCTGGGACGAGCCGGTCCTCGTCGCCCGGCTCAGGCGCGCTGCTAGCGTCGGACCGAATCTCGTTCGGTAGCGAGCAGACGACAGGGAGAGCGCGTGTCACGTCTCGAGGGCAAGGTCGCCATCGTCACGGGAGCCGGTCGCGGGATCGGCCGGGCCACTGCGCAGAAGCTGGCCAGCGAGGGGGCAGTCGTCGTGGTCAACGACGTCGACAGCGAGCCCGCGCACGAGACCGTCGACCTGATCAAGGCCGCGGGCGGCACGGCGACCGCGAGCCTGGCCAACACGGTCGACTTCGCGGCGGCGAAGGAGATGGTCGAGGCCACCGTCAAGGAGCACGGCAAGCTCGACATCGTGGTGAACAACGCCGGCATCACCCGTGACAAGACCTTCCACAACCTCGACGACGAGCTCTTCGACTTCGTCCTCGACGTGAACCTCAAGACCGCGTTCCACACCACGCTGGCCGCGATGCCCTACATGCGCGAGGTGGCGAAGAAGGAGCTGCAGGAGAAGGGCGAGGTCTCCTACCACCGCAAGCTGACGTTCACCTCGAGCGTGGCGGCGCTGACCGGCAACCCGGGCCAGTACAACTACACGGCCGCCAAGGGCGCGATCATCGCGACGACCAAGACGCTGGCCCGCGAGCTGGGCGCCTTCCGGATCAACGTCAACGCTGTCGCGCCGGGCTTCGTCGACACCCGGCTCACGCAGGCCAAGGAGTCGGGCGACGGCGACTTCGGCATCCCCGACGCGATGCGCGGGCTGGCGATCTCGATGATCGCGGTCGGCCGCGCGGGCAAGCCGGAGGACATCGCCAACGTCCACGCCTTCCTCGTCTCGCCGGACAGCGACTTCATCTCCGGTGTGACGATTCCCGTGACCGGCGGCCAGTTCGGAGGGATGGGCTGATGGCGATGAACCCCGCGCTGGTGGGCAAGACCTACCCCGCCTCGGCGCCCTATGAGGTGGGTCGCGAGAAGATCCGCGAGTTCGCGGATGCCATCGGCGACGAGCACCCTGCCTACCGCGACGTCGACGCCGCGAAGTCGCTCGGCTACGACGACGTGATCGCGCCGCCGACGTTCCCGACCGTGCTGACCTTCGTGACCGGGCGTCAGGTGATCGGCGACCCCGAGCTCGGCATCGACTACAGCCGGGTCGTGCACGGCGAGCAGCGGTTCGAGTACTCCCGGCCCGTGCAGGCAGGTGATCGCCTCTCCGCGACCGTCACCATCGAGGAGATCCGTGCCGCTGCGGGCAACGAGATCCTCACCATGCGCTCGACTGCCACCGACTCCGACGGCAAGCACGTGGTCGACGTCGTCACGCTGCTCGTCGTCCGGGGGACCGCTGCCGAGGGGAGCACCGCATGACCGCCACCGTGTCCTACGACGACGTCGAGGTCGGCACGACGCTGCCCGAGCAGACGTTTCCGATCACCCGGCTCAACCTGGTCATGTACGCCGGCGCCTCAGGCGACTTCAACCCGATCCACTGGGACGAGCGGTTCGCCAAGCAGGTCGGCCTTCCGGACACGATCGCCCACGGCATGCTCACCATGGCCAAGGCCGCGCAGGTCGTCAGCAACTGGGTCGGCGACCCAGGAGCAGTGGTCGAGTACGGCGTTCGCATGACGCGCCCTGTCGTCGTGCCACCCGGCTGGGACGGGGCACAGCTCGTCGTGAGCGGCACCGTCGCGGAGAAGCTGGACCAGCGCAGGGTCGCGGTCGACCTCGACGCCCGGGTCGGCGGCGAGACGGTGCTGGCGAAGGCGCGCGCGGTCGTCCAGCTGGCGTGACGAAGCCGGAGGCGCAGGCTCTCGCCGAGCAGCGTGCGGCAGCGCGTGCGGCACGTGACTTCGCTGAGTCGGACCGGCTGCGCGATGCCATTGCCGACCTCGGCTGGTTGGTCGCCGACACACCGGAGGGGTTCGCGCTCGCGCCCAAACCCGCTTACGACGTGCTCGCCTCGCCCTCCGGATTGCCCGACCGCTCAGCGGACCCGGCGGGTCGGCCGGCGTCGGTCCAGCTCGTCGTCGACGGCTGGCCGGAGGACCTTCGCCGCTGCATCGACGCGCTCCTCGCCCACACGGACTTCCCCATCGTCGGACTCGACCTCGGCAACGTCGACGGTGCGGGGGACGTCCTGCACGACTACGCCGCGGCCCGCCCCGATCGCGTCGAGGAGTGGCACCTGTCCGGCTCGGCGGGGTGGGCGCAGGCGCGCACCGCGCTGGCCAAGGCCGACCCGTCCGACGTGCTCATCTGGCTCGAGACCTCGACGGTCATCGACGGGGATGCGCTCACGCCACTGCTCGACGTACTCGCCTCCGATGACGTCGTCGGAGCCGGCTGGCGTGGCGTGGACGTCGTGCTCGAGGACGACTGGCGCTCCTTCGTCGATCACTATGGCGCGGGGGAGTGCGATGCGCTGCTGGGCTACCTCGCGGCGTGGGACCGGACAGCGCTGCTCGCCATTGGTGGGCCGCATCCCAAGGCGCGCTTCTATCGCAACGCCGACATGGAGCTCTCGCTGATGCTCCGCGAGAACGGGGGGCGGCTGATCGCCGTGCCTGACCTGCCGTGCCACCAGGAACGCCACCGCGGCTATCACGACAGCGACCCTGACTACCGCGACAAGGAGTCGCGCAAGACCTACGACCGGATCCTGCAGCGGTTCCGCGGCAAGACGCAGATCCTGGCCCCCCGCGCATGAACCTCTCCGAGCTCACCACTCTGCAGCTGGGGGGACCCGCAGGGGAGCTGGTCGAGGCCGCGACCGAGCAGCAGCTGCTCGACGCGCTCGCGACCGACCAGCCGCTGCTCGTCGTCGGGGGCGGCTCCAACCTTGTCGTCGGCGATGGCGGCTTCGAGGGCCGCGTGGTGCTGGTGCGCACCCGTGGAGTCGAGGTGCTCGACACCTCGGACTGCGCGGGGGTCACCATCCGCGTCGCTGCCGGGGAGCCGTGGGTCGACGTGGTGACCCGAGCAGTCACCGAAGGCTGGTCAGGCATCGAGTGCCTCGCCGGTATCCCAGGTTCAACCGGGGCGACGCCGATCCAGAACGTTGGCGCCTACGGCCAGGAAGTCGCCTCCACGGTCGCCGCTGTGCGCACGGTCGAACGCGCCACTGGCCGCATCAGAACGTTCGCGAACGCCGACTGCGGGTTCGGCTACCGGACCTCCCGCTTCAAGGCGCATCCGAACGAGTACGTCGTGCTGTCGGTCGACTTCCAGCTCGCGCTGAGTCCCCACTCAGAGCCGATCCGCTACGACGAGCTCGCCGCGAGGCTCTCCGTGGGGATCGGGGACCGAGCCCCGCTGGCCGACGTGGCGTCCGCCGTACTCGCACTCCGTCGCGGCAAGGGCATGGTGCTCGACCCGACCGACCCGGACACGCGCAGCGCGGGCTCCTTCTTCACCAATCCGGTACTCGCCGGTGAGGACGTGCCGGCAGGCGCGCCCACGTGGCCGCAACCCGACGGATCGGTGAAGACCAGTGCGGCGTGGCTGATCGAGCAGGCCGGGTTCGGCAGGGGCTGGGGCGAGGGCGCCGCCGGCATCTCGACAAAGCACACCCTCGCGCTGGTCAACCGGGGTGGTGCGACCACAGCCGAGCTGCTCGATTGCGCGCGCGCGATCCGGGCCGGCGTATTCGGCAAGTTCGGTGTCCTGCTGACTCCCG
>JAVEEJ010000338.1 GCA_030840515.1 Frankiaceae bacterium
ATGACCAGAAGGAGGACGGCATGGCCGAGTCCTACAACGGCTACTGCGTGAAGTGCAAGGACAAGCGCGACTTCGACGGTGAGGTCAAGGAGACCAACGGCCGTCGGATGGCACAGGGCATCTGTCCCGTCTGCGGCACCAAGATGACGCGGATCCTCGGGAAGGCCCAGGCCTAGATCCGGCCACCCCCGACGTCCGGAAGGGGCGGTCCCTCACAAGGGGCCGCCCCTTCCGCATGTCTGCACCGCCCCAGCGGCTCAGTGTTCGGCTCAGTGAGTGGGGCGCCGCTCCGTGGGCAGACGCCGAGCGTGGCCGTCGCTGGTGCTGGCTTCTCAGCGACCGCGGCGGGCAGCGGCGTAGGACGGCTTGGCCTTGCCGTGCACGCTCAACACCCCGGCGGAGTGGGGCCACGCGGTCGTGGTCGTCGCCACGTCCTGCCACTGGAACGCCCAGACGTCACGCACGCGTGGGTGACAGTGATGCAGCCCCACGCTCCGACCGTCACCAGATGCATGAAGATCACCGCCGCGGCGGCCGGCGCCCGCTGTGGACTTCCCGGTCTGTGGAGGACGGCGCCGCAGCCGCTGGCGCGCTGCGAAGGTTGGGCCTCCGTCCAGCGTCAGCCCGGAGGTGCGCTCATGCGACCTGTTCTCAAGCCCGTGCTGCGCCGCTTCTGGCGGGACGACCACACGCTGCAGCTCGGCCTCGACCCTCAGCGCGCGGTGGTGCTCACCGGCCTCGACGAGGTCAGGGTTCGCTGGCTCGACCGGCTCGACGGCTCGTGCGACCGGCTCGCCTGGATGGCGGGGGCGATGGCTGACGGGCTCACGCGCAGCGAGGCCGAGCGCATGCTGGCAGTGCTCGACGATGCCGGGGCGCTGGAGGACGCGAGCCTGCCCGCCGGACCGCTCGCCGACCTTTCCTCCGGTGAGCGCGACCGGCTCGCACCCGACATCGCCGCGCTCTCCCTGCTGGGCGAGGGCGCCGCGGTGGTCATCGCCCGCCGCGGTGCCGCTGTCGTCGAGGTGCGCGGCCTCGGCCGGGTGGGGTCCGCGCTGACCGCGCTGCTCGCCGCGGCCGGGGTCGGCCACGTGGTGCCGGTCGACCCGGGCACGGTCCAGCCGGGCGACAGCACACCGGGCGGTCCGCAGGCGCGCGACACGGGTCTGGCCCGCGAGCGCGCGGTGCGTCGCGCTGTCCAGCGCACCGCCCCGCAAGCCCGACTCGATCCCACCGACTCCGCGCCTGCGCTCGTCGTGCTTGCCGGCGGTTCGCCTGCGGCTGCGGCAGCCCAGCTCGTGCGCGACGGCGTGGCCCACCTCGTCGCGGCCGTGAACGAGACGACCGGCGTCGTCGGGCCGCTGGTGATCCCGGGCGTCACAGCCTGCGTGCGCTGTCTCGATCTGCACCGCACCGACCGCGACCCCGCGTGGCCGCGGCTGCTCGCCCAGCTCGCCACTCCGCCCGCGGCGGTTGCCGCCTGCGACGTCGTACTCGCCACTCAGGTCGCTGCCACGGCCGCGCAGCAGATCCTCGTTCTGCTCGACTCCGGAGGGCGGTCCCTGCCCGAGTCCGCCAACGGCACCCTGGAGCTCGTGAGCCCGGGCTGGCGCTTCCGGCGCAGGAGCTGGCCGCCGCACCCGGCCTGTGGCTGTGGCTGGCGGCAGTCGTTCGGAGACGACACCATGGCGGGGTGAGCGACATCCCGCGCCGCGCGGTGACTCGAGGAGCCAAGCTGGCGGCGTTGCCGATCGGCCTGGCCGGACGCGCGACGTGGGGGCTGGGGAAGCGGATCGGCGGCCGTCCCGCCGAGCTGGTCGCTGCCGAGGTGCAGGCCCGCACCGCCGAGCACGTGTTCCGCGTCCTGGGGGAGCTCAAGGGCGGCGCCATGAAGTTCGGGCAGGCGCTGTCGGTGTTCGAGGCCGCCCTGCCCGAGGAACTGGCCGGCCCCTACCGGGCCGCGTTGACGAAGCTGCAGGAGTCAGCACCGCCGCTGCCTGCCTCCACCGTGCACCGCGTTCTGCTGAGCGAGCTCGGCCCGGGGTGGCGCGAGCAGTTCCAGTCGTTCGAGGACAAGCCCGCCGCCGCGGCGTCGATCGGCCAGGTGCATCGCGCGGTGTGGCACGACGGTCGGACGGTGGCCGTGAAGGTCCAGTACCCCGGCGCCGGCCCGGCCTTGCTGTCGGACCTGGCGCAGGTGGGCAGGATCGCCCGGCTGTTCGGCGTACTCGCCCCCGGCCTCGATGTCGCGCCGCTGGTGACCGAGCTGCGGGCCCGGGTCGGCGAGGAGCTCGACTACCAGCAGGAGGCCGCGTCGACCGCGGCGTTCGCTGAAGCGTTCGCCGGCGACCCCGACATCGTGACGCCGGCTCTCGTCGCGGGCACCGAGCAGGTGCTGGTCACCGAATGGATCGAGGGGCGGCCGCTGTCCGACGTGATCGCGACCGGCACCACGGAGGAACGCGATCGCGCCGGGCTGCTGTTCGTCCGGATGCTGTTCTCCGGGCCCGCACGCAGCGGCCTGCTGCACGCCGATCCCCACCCGGGCAACTTCCGGCTGCTGCCCGACGGACGGCTGGGCGTGCTCGACTTCGGGGCGATCAACCGGCTGCCAGGTGGTTTCCCCGCGCCCATCGGGCGTTTGGCCCGCCTGGCGCTCGATGGCGACGCGGAGGGCGTGTACGACGGACTTCGGGAAGGCGGCTTCGTACCGCCCAACATCGAGCTCGACGCCGAGGCCGTGCTCGACTACGTCGCCCCGATGCTGACGCCGATCCGCGAGCCGGAGTTCCGGTTCTCACGCGCTTGGCTCCGCGAGGAGGCGGCGCGCGTCGCTGACCCCCGTTCGCCTGCGTGGCAGCTCGGGCGCAAGCTCAACCTGCCGCCGTCCTACCTGCTGATCCACCGGGTGACGATGGGCGGCATCGGTGTGCTCTGCCAACTCGGCGCCGGCGGCCCGTTCCGGGCCGAGATGGAGCGCTGGGTGCCGGGCTTCGCGGCCTGACGCCTGCTACCACCACTCGCTCTCGAGCTTGCCCTCGATGGCCCGCACGTTCTCCCGGGTGCAGCGGTCGCAGACGAGCTCCACGCCACGGCGCCCGAGCTGGGTGGACCAGGTCAGCGGCGCGTCGTCGCTCTCCGCCGTGGTGCCGCAGACGCCGCAGACCGGTCGCTGTTCCGCCACGCCGTTCACGCTACTCGGCCGTCGGGCCGAATGGACGCTGTCGAAGGGACGCTGTCGAAGGGGCAGTAATAGCCAGAAAGTGCCATGGCTGCTGGCGTTTCGACCCGTCAGGCTGTCTGGCATGCCCCATTCCTCACACCTGGTCCGGCGCAGCCTCGGCCTGAGCCTTGCCGCCGCGCTGGCTTCGCCCGCGCTGATCGCGGTCGCCAGCCCGCCGTCACACCCCCTGCGCCCGCATGTGCGCGTGGTGCACACGAAGCCGGTCGACGTGAGGCGTGGCTCGCTGACCATCTCGCCGGCGCGGGCAGCCTTCCTGCGGACGTCCGCCGCCGCTGTCACCTCGTCCGCGGTCACTCCGCGGTCCACCTGGCACGTGGCCTACGACGCCGGCTTCGACGCGAACCCACCCGCAAAGGCGGCGTTCCAGGCCGCAGTGGACACCTGGGCCGGCATCGTCGCGTCGCCTCAGCCGATCGAGGTGTCGGCGAAGTTCGAGCCCAAGGCTCCCGGGCTGCTAGGTCAGGCTGGGCCGACCGGGTCCTACGCGTTCACTGGCCTCGGGGACGGCGTCTCGTTCTACCCGTCCGCGCTGGCCGACGCGATGACCAACGACGACATCGCCCAGACCTACTACTCGAAGCCCGCTGGATACCCGGACATCAGCGCGTCCTTCAGCAGCACCGAGTCCAGCTTCTACTTCGGGACCGACGGCCTCACCCCGCCCACCAAGCTCGACTTCGAGTCGGTGGTGCTCCACGAGCTCGGGCACGGCCTGGGCTTCGTCGGCGGCATGTCGTACTCGCTCGGGGTGGGCAGTGACCCCTACCCGTTGATCTATGACCGGTTCGTCGTCAGTGGCGCCAGCACAGCCGTGACGAGCCTGCTCGGGGTCACCCTGGGCTCCGCCCTCACGGGCAACGCCCTGAGCTGGAACGGTGCCCAGGGCAAGGCAGCCAACGGCGGCGTGCAGCCGAAGATCTTCGCGCCCTCCCCGTGGCAACCCGGCTCGAGCTTCGCCCACCTCGACGAGACGACCTACACGGCTGCTGCGAATGCGCTCATGACTCCGGCGATCAACATGGGTGAGGTGATCCACTCGCCCGGTGCCATCGTGACCGGGATCTTCCGTGACATGGGCTGGGACGCGGTCCTGGGCACTCCGCCAGGCTCGCCAACGACTGTCGCCGCGACCCCGCTCAACGGCGGTGCTTGGGTGACGTGGGCAGCCCCCTCGAGCGGATCCCCTGCGACGAGCTACACGGTGACAGCCAACCCCGGAGGGGCCACCGCGACCACCGCCGACGGGAGCGCGCACGCGATCGCGGTGAACGGACTGAGCAACGGAACGCCGTACACCTTCACGGTCACCGCCACGAACGACTACGGGACGAGCCCACCCTCCTCCGCTTCGGACCCAGTCGCTCCGAGCGTGATCGACAGCGTTCCGCCGACCGTGAGCATCACAAGCAAGCCTGCGCTCGCGACGAAGTCCACCTCCGCGGCCTTCAACTACACCGGCGTCGACAACGGCCGGCCGTCGGCGGTGTTCACCTACCAGTGCGCGCTGGACACCACGACGCTGGCGCCCTGTCTCACCCCGCCCAGCTACTCCGGACTGGCACAGGGCCTGCACACCTTCCGCGTGCAGGCGTTCGATGAGGCCCTCAACGCGAGCCCGGTCGCGGAGTACACCTGGCGGGTCGACACCACCGCACCGACAGTCACCGTCACCGCGCAGCCCGTCTGGACCTTGGGCAGCTCGACGGTGCTGCACTACACCGGCGTCGACAGCGGGTCGGCCATCGCCAGCCACAAGGTGACCTACCGCAGGGCTGCGTTCAACGGGACCTTCCCGAGCACCTGGTCGACAGCGCCGCTGGGATCCTCGACGTCCTCCACGCTGACGTTGGCTCGCGGGTACACCTACTGCATGGTGGTGCGCTTCACCGACAAGGCCGGCAACTACCGGGACTCGACGCCCACCTGCACCGCGACCCCGGTGGACGACGGCTCGCTCGCCCGGTCGGCGGGCTGGTCGTACAGCGGAGGGCACGCCGGCTTCTACGTCGGCACCTACTCGCTCGCGAAGAAGTCCTTGGTGAGCCTGACCCGCCCCGGCCTTCAGACCCGACGGGTGAGCGTCCTTGCCCTGACCTGCGCCAGCTGCGGCGCGCTCCGGGTGTACTGGAACGGCGTGCTGATCAAGACCGTGAGCCTCTACTCCTCGACCAGCAAGCACCAAATCCTGTTCGTGAAGGACTTCGGCTCAGCGAAGACCGGAACCCTGGTGCTCAGGACGACGAGCATCAAGCCCGTGTACGTCGACGGGTTGGCCGCCAGCCGAGTGTGAACGGCCCACACGCGCGGCCGCCCCGGTCACTTCCGTGAGGGAGTGACCGGGGCGGTCTGGGCTACCCACTCAGCGAGCTGAGCTGCGCGCCCGGTTGGCACGGGACCGAGCCACGGCGGCGAGCCGGTCCCAGCGCCTGGCGTTCGCGAGGCGCATGGCGACGATCGCCTGCTGGTCCTCGCGGGCCTGGTGCGCGCGCTCATCGAGTCGAGCGCGCGCGAGCTGTTCTGACATGGTCAACATCTCGGTGCTCCTTGCGGTGGGAACGACGTAGTGGGTGAGGGTGGTCATGCCGCCACCTCCTCCTTGCGCGGACGCCCTCGCGGCCGCTTGCGCGGCACGACGACGCCCTGGACGACCAGCTGGCCACCCCAGACGCCCCACGGCTCCTGGCGCTCGAGAGCGCCTTCCAGGCACGTGGCACGGACGGGGCACTGCGTGCAGATCCCCTTCGCGGCCTCCACGTCGGCCGGCGACTCCGCGAAGAACAGGTCGGGGTCGGTCAGATGACACGGGAGGGCGAAGGCGGTGACCTCGATGCCGGTGGGCTCGAGGACTGAAAGGGCCGTCACTGCCGGCACCTCCTTCTCTTGTTCGCGCGCCCGGGGTTGCCGGGCGACTTGCGGTGGAGCAAACAAAAAGGCCGCGGATCCCGGGGTACGGGTTCCGCGGCCTGGAGGGCGCCGGTCTAGGTATCAGACCGGATGGCTCCAGGTGGGAGACCCCGGGTCACCGGCAACGCCGGCGACGATGTCGCTGTTCTTCTCGGTCGCGCTCGCGAGGTAGCCGCCCATGGGCAGAGCGGTCCCCTGGAACGCCAGCGGGACGGGCAGGAGGATGACCCCGCTCCGGACGCGCTGAGACGCAGCGGAGGACACCGCTGCTGTCGTCATGTGATTCACCATCGATGCCACCTCCTCATCTGCCCTCAGCGCAGCGCACATCGCGCCGCTGTGTGAGAAGCACCGTAGGACAGCACTCACCGGGCACGCAATCGAATTTCGCGGCGAGTCGTGGAACTGTTATCTCCTCACCCACCGGTGCTGCAGATCTGCAGCAGCGCTTCACCGTATTTGTCCAGCTTGGCCTGGCCGATCCCTCTCACCTTGACCAGCTCGCGGGTCGTCGTGGGGCGCAGCGCCGCGATCGCCTCGAGGGTGGCATCGGTGAACACGCAGAACGCAGGCTGCCCCTGCTCACGCGCCTGCTCCAGCCGCCAGGTGCGCAGTGCCTCGAACAGCACCGGGTCGGCGGGGCCGTCAGGCGTGAGCTTCGGGGCCGCGCGGCGCGCGGCCGCGCGCTGGGAGGGAGTGCGGTCCACCGCCGGGAGCAGCGGCGTGATGAACCGACTCGGCTGCCTCCTGCCTCGCCCTCCCGCAGCACGCGCGCTTGCCCACGACAGTGACAGCACACGCTCGGCTCGCGTGATGCCGACATAGAGCAGCCGCTTCTCCTCGTCGACCTGCGCGGGCGTCTGGGCATGCACGATCGGCAGCGTCCCGTCGGTCAGCCCGACGAGGAAGACGGCCTCCCACTCCAAGCCCTTCGCCGCGTGGAACGTGGCCAGCGTGACGCCCTC
>JAVEEJ010000341.1 GCA_030840515.1 Frankiaceae bacterium
CCGGCTCCTTGCCCATCGCCCGCAGCACGTCGAGCGCGTTGACGTTGCCCGAGCCTTCCCAGATCGAGTTCAGCGGAGCCTCGCGATAGAGCCGCGGCATCCCCGAGTCCTCGACGTACCCGTTGCCCCCGAGGCACTCGAGCGCCTCGCCTGCGACGTTCACGCCGCGCTTGCACACCCAGTACTTGCCGACCGCCAGGGCGATGCGCTTGAAGTCGGACTCACCGGCGTCCACCGCGTGCGCCAGCCGCATCATCAGCGTCGTGGCTGCCTCGGACTCGATCGCGAGGTCCGCGAGGACGTTCTGCATGAGCGGCTTGTCGATGAGGTAGTCGCCGAAGGCCTTGCGGTGCGCGGTGTGGTGGGTGGCTTGCGCCACGGCCTGCCGCATCAGCGCGGCGGAGCCGATGACGCAGTCGAGCCGCGTCATGTTGACCATCTCGATGATGGTGCGGACCCCACGGCCCTCGTCGCCGAGCCGGCGGGCCCACGTCCCGTCGAACTCGAGCTCGCTGGAGGCGTTGGACTTGTTGCCGAGCTTGTCCTTGAGCCGCATGACCCGGATGTCGTTGCGTGCGCCGTCGGGGGTGAAGCGCGGAACGACGAAGCAGGTCAGCCCGCCGGGTGCCTGCGCGAGGACGAGGAAGACGTCGTTCATCGGCGCGGATGTGAACCACTTGTGGCCGCGCAGGCTGTACTCACCCTCGGCGGCGAGGGGCGTCGCGGTGGTGGTGTTCGCCCGGACGTCGGACCCGCCCTGCTTCTCCGTCATGCCCATGCCCGCGAGCGCGCCCGCCTTGTCGGCAGCCGGTCGCAGCGCGCCGTCGTACTCGTAGGGAAGCAGCCTCGGCACCCACTCCTCGGCCACCGTCGCGTCGGTGCGCAGCGCCGGCACGGCGGCGTAGGTCATCGAGATCGGGCAGCCATGCCCGCCCTCCACCTGGGACCAGGTGTAGAAGCCGGCGGCGCGCTCGAGGTGGCCGCTGGCAGAGGGGGACGCCCACGGCGAGCTGTGCAGCCCGTGGCCCGTGGCCACCTCCATCAGCGCGTGCCAGGCAGGGTGGAACTCGACCTCGTCGATGCGGTTGCCGTAGCGATCGTGGCTCCGCAGCACGGGGGGAGACGCGTTGGCCGCCCGGCCCCACTCCTGCGCCTCCGCCGTCCCGGCCTTGATCCCGAGCGCGCGGATCGTGTCGGTCGGGCCCTGCCCCCAGCGCTCGAGGCCCTCGGACAGCGCGTGGTCAGCCGCTGCGACGTCGTAGTCCTCCAGCGGCGGGACCTGGTTGGTCACCTCGTGCGTCGCCATGCCCGACTGGTTACCCGCGGGTAACCCCGCCCGGGAAGGTTCGCGAGCCGCAACGTCGAAACAGTCGCCGCCACCCCCAGCGCCGCCTGAATCCGAAGGAACACCGTATGCGCCGCACGGCCGTGCTTGCCCTGACCACCGCGCTCGGCCTCTCGCTGGCCGCCCCGGCACTCGCCGGCCACGGTCACGGCAACGGACCGAAGCACAAGGACAAGGCCGCGACCTACTACGTCGGCTCCGCGATCAGGTCCATCAACCCCACCCCGGAGATGCTCGCCGACAACTTCTACCTCGGCGGCTTCGGGCTCGGCTCGGGCAAGATCGGCAACGCGGTCGACCCGGGCGTCTACGCCCAGGAGCCGCACCTGGCGACGGGGATCCTCAACGGCGGTGCCCCGGGGTACGGCGTGGCGGTGCGCGCGCTCGCGATCGGCGACGGCCGGCACACCATCACCCTCGCCCAGCTCGACCTCCAGGGCTACTTCTCGGCCTACAAGCAGGGTCCGTTCGGCCTGGTGGACATCCGCAACGACGCAGCGGCCGAGATCGCGAAGATCGCCGGCACCCGCAAGGACCTGCCCACCGCGGGCTCGATCCTCGTCGACTCCAACCACAGCCACGGCGGTCCCGACACCGCCGGTGTGTGGGGCGGCGTGCCGACCACCTACCTCCAGCTGGTCCACAAGCAGGCCGTCGCCGCGATCGTGGCCGCGTGGACGCAGATGCAGCCGGCGCACCTGTCCTTCGGCGTCTCGCACGCCGGCGTCGCCGGGCAGCAGTCGCAGTACCCGGACGACGACCCGCTGCTGAGCAACGACTTCAGCGACGACCCCAACAACCAGGTCATGGACGACGAGCTGCGGATCATCCGCGCGACCGACGCCGAGACCGACGCGCCCCTGGTGACCTACCTCAACTTCTCCGCCCACCCGACCGTGCTCGGTGGCGGCAACCGCAAGGTCTCGGCCGACTACACCGGCCCGCTGTCGAACATGCTCGGCGAGGACGGCAGCTTCGGCTTCGCGCAGGTCGCGACTCTCGGGCGCACCCACACCGCCGGCCCGCGCTGCCAGACACCAGGCCTGAGCGGCGACGCGGCCGGCGTCTGCGCGATCGACGGCTACGCCACCCGCGTCATGAACCACGCACGCGAGGCGATCGCCAACGCCAAGCCGCTCACCGGCAAGGCCGTCGTCGGCATGCACAGCTTCATGCTGATGGACCTCGCGGAGAACGCGCCGATCGTCTCGATGTCCTACGCCGGCACGCTGATCGGCGCTCCGGTCTACCGCTCGGTCAACGCGCCGTGGCTCACCGGCGACGTCCTCGGCACCCCGACCTTCTCCGGCCGCATCGGCGACGTCCTGCTCAGCGGCGGACCGGGGGAGATGTACCCGCAGATCCTCGACACGGTGAACAAGACGGTGCCGGCGCGCGGTCACATCGACCTGGGCACGGCCGGTGACTTCCTCGGCTACCTCATCGCACCGCTCGAGGCCTACCCCGAGCCGGTGCGGCACGACATCCTCGACGGGCCGCCGCCGCCGACCGTGCGCGCGTGCGACTTCGGGGTTCCTTCGCCCGTCGGGTGCCCCGCGCCGATCGACAGCGACAACCACCTGTTCAACCCGTCGTTCACCCTCGGCGAGCGCATCACCTGCAGCCTGCTGCGCGGTGCGGGTCTCGTGATGGGCGTGGGGGAGCAGACCTACTGGTCGGCCTACCAGCGCTGCGCCGCATTCGCCGACGACCTGGCGCGGCCGGCCGACTTCGACACCACATTCCCGGCGCAACCGGACCTGTCTTCCGTCCTGACGCACTGATCGGCCGTACCGTGGTCACCCGTGAGGGGTGACCGCGCCGTGCCGCGCGTGGAGGACGAGTCGGACGCTGTCGTCCGGCGGCTTCGTCCTGCCGAGCCTGTGGCGGAGACACCCCAGGCCCACGCGCTGCAGTTCGGTCGCACGCTGCGCGGGACGCTGGTCGCGGCGTGGGAGGACCGGATCTTCGGCCTGGCTGCGGAGTTCGGGTTCTGGATGCTGCTGTCGCTGCCGCCACTGCTGCTCGCCGTACTCGGCATCCTCGGCTTCTTCGGCAATGACCTGCCGCAGGGCACCATCGACGGCATCCAGACCGGCGTGCTCAACGGCGCGCGGCGCGTGCTGGTGCCCGACGCGGTGGACACGCTCATCCAGCCGGCGCTGCACGACATCCTCACCAACGGTCGCGCCGACGTGGTCTCGATCGGCTTCCTCATCGCGCTGTGGTCGGGCTCGAGCGCGATGGCGACGTTCGTCAGCACGATCTCGATCGCCTACGACCGGCGGGACGCCCGGGGGGCGGTGCGCAGCCGACTGCTCGCGCTCTGGCTCTACCTGTCCGGCGTACTCGCCTTCATCGTGATCCTGCCGCTGCTCGTCATCGGTCCGTCGCGCATCATCGACGTGGCGAACGACCGCTATCACCGGCTCGTCAGTGATCTGGTGAACGTCCTCTACTGGCCCGTGGTCGGTATCGGCTCGGTGCTGCTGCTCGCCACGCTCTATCACCTCGCCGTCCCCGGCCGGGTCGCGTGGCGACGCTGCCTGCCGGGCGCCTGCATCGCGCTGGGCCTGTGGATCGCCGGCTCCTACGGGCTGCGCGTCTACTTCGAGGCGGTCTTCGGCCACTTCTCGGTCTACGGCCCGCTCGCCTCGCCGATCGCGGTGCTGCTGTTCCTCTACGTCACGGCACTGGCGGTGCTGTTCGGCGCCGAGCTCAATGGCGAGCTGGTGCGCCAGGAAGAGGCGCGCGGGTTGCTCGCCGCAGAAAACCAGTAGAGAGCGAGTACGGCGAGCGCCTAACGTCGCCGTGACTGCAGGGACCGAGCGAGGGAGGTGTGTTGCGCATGACTGTCGATGCCGCGTGCCCACCCCACCCCTTCCTCCGTGAGAGGTCCCACCGCGATGAGCTCGTTCTCCGATCAGCACCTTCTCGATCTGGGTTTCACCGCAGCGCTGGCTGCGGCGCTGCCGCCTGACTGCATCCCCGCCCGCGTCTCCCGCGTGGACCGCGGCGGATGCGACCTGCTCACCGAAGCCGGCCCGCTGCGGGCCACGCTGGGCTCCGCACTGCTCGGGTCAGACCCGATGGGCGCGGCGTGCACCGGCGACTGGGTCGCCGTGCGGCGCTGGCCCGACGGGCCGGTCACCGTCGAGGCGGTGCTGCCACGCCGCAGCGCGCTGGTGCGCTCCTCGCCGGTGCGTGCGGCCCGCCCGCAGCTGCTCGCCGCCAACGCCGACTTCGTTCTCGTCTGCCACGGCCTGTCGCAGGCGCCGCGGCTCAACCGCATCGAGCGGTTCATCGCGCTGGCCTGGGAGTCGGGGGCGCAGCCGGTGGTGGTGCTCACGAAGGCCGACCTCGCGACCGACGCCGAGCAGCTGCGCGAGGAGACCGAGCGCAACGTCCCGGGCGTGCCCGTCCACGCGGTCTCTGCGACGACGGGCCACGGAGTGGAGGAATTGCGCGAGTACGTCGCGCCGGGGCTGACCGCTGCGCTGATCGGGCCCTCCGGTGCGGGCAAGTCGACCCTCGCCAACGCCCTGCTCGGGGCCGAGGTCCTGGCGACGGGGGAGATCCGGGACGACGGCAAGGGGCGGCACACCACGGTCACCCGCGAGCTCGCGCTGGTGCCGGGAGGCGGAGTCCTGCTCGACACGCCAGGGCTGCGCGGAGTCGGGCTCTGGTTGGTGGACGAGGGACTGGAGAAGACGTTCGCCGACGTCGAGGAGCTTGCCGCCCAGTGCCGGTTCCACGACTGCGGTCATGACACCGAGCCGGGATGCGAGGTCCAGCAGGCGCTCGCGGACGGGGTCTTGCCCTGGCGCCGCTTCGAGTCGTGGCGCAAGCTGCAGCGGGAGGCGCGGTGGGTGGCGGTGCGCCATGACGCCAGGCTTCGGGCCGAGGCACGCAAGGACCTGGTCAGGTTCTCCAAGGCAGTGCGCTCGCAGCGGAATCGTCCCTGACCTCAGGAGCCGGGTCCGGGCCGCAGGGACCGTCGAGGACGCGGCGCAGCTGGTCGACGAAGGTCAGCACACCGGTTGCCTTGCTGACCGCCGTCACCGCCCCGAGGCTCAGCGCCCGGTCCCGCAGGTCGTCGGCGTCGGCGCTGAACAGGACCACCTTGGTGGAGGCTGCGGCGACGACGTGGGGGATCGCCTCCAGGCCGCTCATCACCGGCATGTCGTTGTCGATCACGAGCAGGTCCGGTTTCAGCTCCTCGACCAAGCGGATGGCCTCGCGGCCGTTCTTCCCCTCGGCCACCACGTCGAAGTCGGGCTCGTCGTCGAGCAGCATCGCCAGCAGCCGCCGGATGTCGTCGCGGTCGTCGACGAGCACGACCGTGCACGGCGTGCCGATGCGGAGTGGCTGCACTAAGCCCCGATGCCCGTTGCTGGTCGGGTCATGCCTCGATCACCGAATTTGACCCCGTCCGGAGGACACCAAACCTCCACAAATCGGTGCGGTGCGGCCTCCGGCCTGTCCGTTCGGATGATGGCCAGGTCCCGGGCACAGGATCACCCTCAGATCGCCGGCCGTCGGCGCGCAGGGGGAGGTCATCATGCGGATGTCAGAGCGTGCGGTTCGCGCGATCGAGCGCTATCAGCGCAGCCCCCACCAGAGCGGTCGCTGCCGCTTCGAGCCGAGCTGCTCGGAGTTCGCGGTCGAGGCCTTCCGGAGCCGCCGCCTCCCCGTAGCCGTCGTACTCGCGGCCCTGCGGATCCTGCGCTGCAACCCGCTCGCTACCCGGCGCACGACCGACCCGGTGCGACGGGCCGGGGGGCGCGGTCCACGCTCCAACGGAGTGCCCACCGCGCTGGCCGTCGTGGCCGTGAGCGGGTTCTTCTTCGTCATGACCGCCGGTGTGGCTCAGGCACTCGGCGTCAGCGGCGGATGCACCGCGACCATCAACGGCAAAGACCCGGCCTCCATGACGGTGAACAGCCCACTGGTCGTGCACAAGGGCGAGACCGTCTCGGTGACCGGTCTGGCGCCGGTGACCGTCCGGTCGCTGCCCGCAGCCTCGCTCTCGAGCAACACGCACATCGACGTGTCGGTGGTGGAGGGCGTCTTCGGCGTCAGCTCCTCGGACCACCCAGGCCACGGCCCGAACTGGGGCGGCAAGCAGAACGTCGACAACTACCTCAAGTACGGCGTGGGGCTGTACAAGGTCAAGGGTGTGGCGACGGGTACGCCGGGCTGGTCCTGTGACGGCGAGGGCTACGTCAAGCTCGCCGACGGCAACCCGCTGACCAAGCCGGTCGGCATGGTCGGGATGGCGATGGCCGTGATCGGCGCCGGCGCCGGCGCGCTGGCTTCCCGTCCGAAGGCCGCGCCGACCTACCCCGAGGAGGAGGAGTACCCCCAGTCCGAGAACGAGATGGATGACGACGACCGGGAGGCGCAGTCGGCACCCAGCAACACCATGGACGGCTTCTTCGGGATGGGCTGCCTCGCCTTCCTCATGGCCGCTTTCGCGACCAGCAAGGGCTATGCCGCCGGCTTCGCGCTGGCGGTGCCGCGCCGGCCGCAGCGGCTGGTGTGGGTGCGCGGACACGCGATCGCCGGGTTCATCTCCGGGGTGCTGCTCGGCATCGGTGCGAGCGTGCTCGCGCAGCAGTTCGCCCTCTGGCCGCTGACGATCGTCACCGCGATCGTGTTCCCGCTCGTGTGCGGGCTGATCGTCGGGCTGCGGGCCTGGATGGGTCGGCCCTGGAAGGTCGGCTGACCCGGCTCAGGCGAGCCTCGCGGCGAGGAACCGCAGCTGCTCGGTGTTGTGGCGACGCCAGAACACGTCGGTGTGGGCGCCCTGCGGGAAGTGCGCCTCGATGGTCGGCACCGCCTTGGCCAGCGCCCGGTCGGTGGCGATGAACGGATCGGAGCGGCCGCAGACCAGCCGCACAGGGGTAGTGGCGAGGCCACGTGAGGCATCCCTGAGGAGGTCGTGCGACGCGAAGTCGGCGCGACTGTCGAAGGCGCCCGGAGCGCTGTCCTCCCAGCGCCGCCAGATGGCGGCGCTGCAGGTGGCTACCGCGTGGAAGCGGTCCGGCGCGCGCATGGCCAGCAGCAGTGCGCCGTACCCGCCCATCGACCAGCCCATCAGCCCAACGCGGTCGCTCAGCTCGACGCGCTTGCCCACCTCGCGCGCGAGCTCGTCGCGGATCATGCCCTCGGGGTTGTCGCCGTCGGCGCGCCGGTGGTAGTAGCTGTGGCTGCCGCCGTCGACGCTGACGAGAGCGACTCGCTTCCCCTGCTTGGCGACCTCGGCGAGCGCCGCGTCCATGTTCAGGCCGCGGAAGGCGCTGCGGTGCGTGCCGCCACGGCCGTGCAGCAGCACGACCAGCGCCAGCGGACCGGACGCGCCCCGCGGGGTCGCGATGGTGAAGCCCACCTCGGTCCCGCGAGCCGCGGAGCGGAAGCTGCCGTCCGTCAGGGTGATGCCGCTGCTGAGCCTTGGCGTCGACAGGTGGCTGTCGACAGTGCCCTGCGCGCTCTCGAGGAGGCGAGTGCGGTCCCGCGGGTCCAGCAGCGCGGCGGCTCCTCCGCCCACGGCTAGTGCCGCCGCCCCGCCGAGGAGGAACTGCCGGCGGCTGAGCGTCACCCGCGCAGGATGCCAGCCGCGGCCGGTGTCAGTGGTCGGGCATGCCTTGGATCAGGCGCGCCACGCTGGCCGCGCGCCAGCTGGTGCCGCGACTGGTGTGCAGCCCTGCGCCGTTGAGCGCCGCAGCGATCGTGTGCAGCGAGGCGCCCTGCTCGAGCATGCCGAGCGCGCGGGAGCGGGTGTCCGCGGGTACGTCGAGCGCCAGCTCAGGTGGCGTCGCGGTGAGCAAGCCGGCCCGGTAGGCCTCGTCGGTCTCCACGGCGGTGCGGGCGCCACTCCACAGGTAGCCCTGGCCGAGCGTGCACCCGAGGTCGCCGAGGCGCTGGGCCTGGCCCGGTGTCTCGACGCCTTCCGCGATCACGGTCAGGCCGATGCCGCGCGCGAGGTCGAGACTGCTCGACACGATCGCCAGGTCGTCCCCATCGGCCTCGATACCGGCGATGAACACCTTGTCCAGCTTGAGCGTCGTGATCGGCAGCTCCCGCAGGTAGAGCATCGAGGAGTAGCCGGTGCCGAAGTCGTCGAGCGCGACCCCAGGGCCCAGGTCGCGGATGTGCTGCAGCGTCACCGCCGCGCGGCTGAGGTCCTGCACCAGCGAGGTCTCGGTGAGCTCGAGCGTCAGAGCCTCCGGCGGCAAGGCCCAGCCCGCCAGAGCGTGCGCGATGGTGTCCACGAAGTCGGGTCGCGCCAGGTCGCGCGCGGTGACGTTGAGCGACAGGCGCCACTCGGGCCAGGCGGTTGCCGCGGCACAGCCTGTCGCGAGCACCCACTGAGTCACCTCGGTGATGACCGGGCTGTGCTGCAAGGAGGGCAGGAAGTCATCGGCGCTGAGCAGCGCGCCCGACGGGTGCTGCCAGCGGAGCAGTGCCTCGACGCCGATGGGCTGACCCGTCGCGAGCCGCACGATCGGCTGGTAGTGCAGCGCGAGCTGGTCATGCTTGAGCGCTTGGCGCAGCTCGTCCTGAGCGAAGACCGCGCTGAGACCCCGCGGGTGTCCGTCGAGACGATTCGACGTGCGGGTGCGCTGGCCAGGGTCTTGGGCCGTCACACTGTGTGTATAGCGCACTAAACGGCGATTGCGAAAGATGTCCGGACTAGCCCGGACGGGTGAGGTGTTCGGCCCAGCGATTGGCCCATTTCGCCGTGATCTTGCGTCGCGAGGAGCAGAATGCTCGGGTGGCCAGTTCGGCGACTCAGCTGGAGCCCCTACTGCGCGACTGCGCGCGGCATTTCGCCGCGCTCCGGCGTGGACTCAAGGGCATCGCCGAGCCCAAGGCCCGGCTGATAACCGCTAGCAAGGCGCTGGAGCAGCTGCGGCAAGAGGTCGCGGCAGTCGCGGAGGTCCGCGACCAGTGCATCGCCGATCTGGCGGCGAGCGGCTGCAGCTATCAGGACATCGCGGACGCCGGTCGGGTCACGAAGGGCCGGGTGGCGCACATCGTCGCCGACCGGCGGGCCTGAATCCGGTCTGGCTGAGCGCAGCCGGGCTCGTCAGTGGGTGGACGCGAGAGGACTCGAACCTCCGACCTCCTCCGTGTCAGGGAGGCGCGCTAACCAACTGCGCCACGCGTCCGTGTGTTCAGTTGTGTCGTGCCCGTTCGTGTGCCCGTGCGTCGTACTCGTCACCAGCGAGGCGGGAGCGGGAATCGAACCCGCGTACAGGGATTTGCAGTCCCTTGCCTAAGCCACTCGGCCATCCCGCCGCGGCGAGGGCGGTCAGCCCCGCTCACCGAGCGGACGACGGGATTCGAACCCGCGACCCTCACCTTGGCAAGGTGATGCGCTACCAGCTGCGCTACGTCCGCAATCCTCGGACGGCCCGGTGGGCCGCTCGATGCGGACCGAACGATACACGGCTGGCACGATGCGCTCGTGAGCACGCCTGACCCCCGCTGGCCCCACGCCGGAGACTGGCTCGCGGCCGGTCCTGGCTCGCGTCAGGTCGACGTCGGGGTGCTCGGCGTACCCGCGTTCGCCACCAGCCTGTCGACCACCGGAGCCCACGCCACCCCCGCCGCCGTGCGTCGTGCCCTGGGCCGCGCGAGCACCTGGTGCGCAAGCCGGCGGGTCGACCTGGCCACCCTCGCGCCGCTGGACTTCGGGGACGTGCAGGACCCGGACCTGGACGAGGGGGAGTGGCGCACCACGACGCTCGCGGGCAGCGCAGCCGCCAAGTCTCGACTCGCCCTGGTGGTGGGTGGCGACAACTCGGTCACCTACGCCGCGGCTCGCGGGGCGCTCGGCGAGGAGCTGCCGAGGGCAGGGCTGGTCACGCTCGACGCCCACCACGACTTCCGCGAGGGCCGGTCCAACGGCTCACCCGTGCGCCGGCTCGTCGAAGCCGGGCTGTCCGCCGAGCGGGTGGCGCAGGTCGGGATCGCGGACTGGGCCAACAGCCGCTCCTACGCCGACGAGGCGGTCGCCCGTGGGGTGCATGTGATCCACCGCGGCGCCGTCGCGGACCGCGGGATCGGCGAGTGCATGGGTGAGGCGCTGGAGGTCGCCGC
>JAVEEJ010000043.1 GCA_030840515.1 Frankiaceae bacterium
ACACGAACGACATGGTGGTCGACGTGGCCGGGCTCGTGGAGAGCGTCAGCGCGGTCTTCCGGCTTCGAGCCGGCGACATCCTCATCTCCGGCACCCCGGCTGGAGTGGGCGCCAAGATGGATCCGCCGCGCTTCCTACAGCCAGGTGACCGGATCCGCATGGCCATCGACGGCCTGGGCGAGACCGAGAACACCATCGTCGACCCGTAGTCACACGTCACGCGCGCCAACATCGCGCGCCCTTCATGCCCCCGCGACGGAAACGAGAACCGGAACTCATGCCTCTGATCGTCACCTTGATGAACGCGATGGCCCGAGCACGTGGGATGGAGCGCATCACGGTCTCGTCCACCGCGGCCCAGCTGGACAACTCCAACAGCGAGGTCATCGACGTCTCGGAATCCGCTCCGATACCGCGGCGCATCGCTGCTGTGCGCTCCGAGAGCAAGGTCCAGTTCGCCACCGTGACCCGCTCGAACGGTTCCGCGAAGCCGCTGTTCATGGACGTCCTGACGCCACCCGGTCCTGGGCCGTTTCCTGCCATCGTCTACGTCTCCGGCGGGGGCTTCCTCGTCGCCGTCAGGCGTGCCGCAGCGCGCCAACGGGCCTACCTGGCGGCTGCCGGCTTCGTCGTCGCCAGCATCGACTACCGCGTCGTGCCGGATGGCGCGACATGGCGAGAGGGCGTCGCGGACGTCCGCTCCGCTGTTCGATTCCTACGGTCCCAAGCCGGACGGTTCAGCATCGCTCCTGATCGCGTCGGCGTGTGGGGGGAGTCTGCGGGGGCCTACCTCTCGTCGATGACCGCGGCGACTGCGGAAACTTTCGAGGAGTCAGGCGAGCACCTCGAGCAGTCGGGTGCCGTGCAGGCGGCCGCGAGCTTCTTCGGGGCGGCCGACCTGTCGAGCCTTGCCGCAGGGTTCGACGCAGCGAGCATCGCGGCCGCCGCGCGGAAGGACAGCGCCTTCGCGAAGTACGTCGCCGGTGACTCCGCCGGACGCAGCGTCAACGACATGCCCGAGGAAGTGCTGCAGGCGAACCCCAAGTCTCACGCCTCCCCCGACGGGCCTGCCTTCCTGCTGTTCCACGGCGAGGACGACCGCATCATCTCGCCGCTGCAGACACAGCACCTCCACGACGACCTGCGGACGCTCGGCGTTGCAAGCACTCGCTACGTCGTCCGGAACGCCGGACACGGAATCATGGGGGACAACCCGAAGCTCTGGTTGACGACCGGGGTGATGGACCTCACCGCCGCCTTCTTCAAGCAGCACCTCATCGAGCACGCAGGCACCGTCTGACACCCCTGGGACCGGAGACGAACATGCAGGACCTCACACCTGACGTCAGCACCCTTGACGCCGTCGAGATCGGCCCAGTCGATCAGCTTCGCGAGCTCCAGTTGCAGCGGATGCGTTGGAGCCTGCAGCACGCCTACGACAACGTCGCTCACTACGAGCGAGCCTTCAAGGCAGCGGGCGTGCACCCGGCTGACCTCAACGAGCTCACCGACCTGCGGCACTTCCCGTTCACCACCAAGGACGACCTGCGCGACAACTACCCCTTCGGGATGTTCGCCGTCCCCCAGCCCGACGTGCGCAGGATCCACGCATCCAGCGGCACCACCGGCCAGCCGACCGTGGTCGGCTACACCGAACGCGATCTCGACAACTGGGCCGACGTGGTAGCGCGCAGCATCCGTGCGGCGGGGGGACGGCGCGGCCACAAACTGCACAACGCCTACGGCTACGGGCTCTTCACCGGCGGACTCGGTGCTCATGCGGGGGCGGAACGTCTTGGCTGCACGGTCATCCCGGTGTCCGGCGGGCAGACCGAACGGCAGGTGCGGCTGATCCGGGACTTCGAGCCCGACGTCATCATGGTCACTCCTTCCTACATGCTCGCGCTGCTCGACGAGTTCGAGCGCCAGGGGGTCGATCCCCGGTCCAGCTCGTTGAAGGTCGGCATCTTCGGCGCCGAGCCCTGGACGGAGGACATGAGGCGCGAAGTCGAGGACCGCACCGACATGCACGCCGTGGACATCTACGGGCTCTCCGAGGTCATCGGCCCTGGCGTCGCCTCAGAGTGCGTCGAGACGAAGGACGGTTTGCACGTCTGGGAGGACCACTTCTACCCCGAGATCATCGATCCGGAGACCGGCGAGGTGCTACCTGACGGCGAGTACGGCGAGCTGGTCTTCACCTCGTTGACGAAGGAGGCGATGCCCGTCGTCAGGTACCGGACGCGCGACCTGACGCGCCTGCTGCCGGGCACTGCCAGAACCATGCGCCGCATCGAGAAGATCACCGGACGCTCGGACGACATGATCATCCTGCGCGGGGTCAATGTCTTCCCCACTCAGATCGAGGAGCTCCTGCTGCGCGTGCCAGGACTGTCGCCGCACTACCAGCTCGTCCTCACCAGGCCGCAGCGGCTCGATGAGCTCACGGTTCGGGTCGAGGCCCGCGCCGAGTGCTCAGCGCAGCAGCGGCACTCCCTGACCAATCAGCTGCGCGAGCTGGTGAAGCAGAACGTCGGCGTGAGCGTCGACTGCGACGTCGTGGAGCCCGGCACGATCCTTCGTTCCGAGGGAAAGGCTGTGCGCGTCCTCGACCAGCGTTGAGCCCGCAAGACCAGGCGATCCACCACCAGTCGCTTCGCGACCGATCGGCGAACGACATCTAGGCTGCCGTCGCGGCAACCTCACTGTGCGCCGCCGTGGTTGAGGAGATGACTGTGCGATCAGCGGTGGTGACCGGTGCCAGCACGGGGATCGGCGCGGCGACCGTCAGGCGGCTGAGGGCCGACGGGTACGACGTGGTGGCGGTCGCCCGGCGCGGTGACCGGCTCGACACCCTGGCGGCCGAGACCGGGTGCAGCGCACGCGTGCTGGACATCACCGACCAGGCCGCAGTGGACGAGCTCGCGGCAGTCACCCCGCGCCTCGACCTGCTGGTCAACAACGCCGGCGGCGCCCGGGGGCTGGAACCGGTCGCGCAGGCCGATCTCGACTCCTGGCAGTGGATGTGGGACGTCAACGTGATGGGCACCGCGCGCATGGTCCGCGCGCTGCTTCCCGCCCTAGTCGCCAGCGGCGACGGGGTGATCGTCAACGTCACGTCAACAGCCGGGCACGCGGTCTACGAAGGCGGCGCGGGCTACACGGCAGCGAAGCACGCCGAGCGCGCGATGACGGAGACGCTCCGGCTGGAGCTGCTCGGCGACCCCGTCAGGATCGTCGAGGTCGCGCCGGGCATGGTGGCCACGGAGGAGTTCTCGTTGCGCAGGTTCGGGGGCGACGCGGAGCGGGCGGCGGCCGTCTACCGGGGCGTGCCCGGGCCGCTCGTGGCGGAGGACGTCGCCGACTGCATCGCCTGGGCAGCCTCACGTCCCAGCCACGTGAACATCGACCTGCTGGTCGTGAAGCCCCGCGCACAGGCAGCCGCGCACAAGATCGTGCGTGAGAGCTGATGCTCATCAAGCCGAAGCTCGAGGGCCAGGTGGTGCTCGTCACGGGCGCATCGGCCGGTATCGGACGCGACACCGCTTCGCGGATGGTCGAGCTCGGCGCGACCGTTGTCGGGTGCGCCCGCGACGCCGCGCGTATGAGCGACCTGCCCGTCGATGCCCGCCGCTGCGACGTGTCGTCTGCGGCGGACCGCGCATCGCTGGTCGACGGGGTGCTCAGGGACCACGGCCGCATCGACGTGCTGGTGAACAACGCGGGCATCGGCATCGCCAAGCTCGTCGAGCAGATGACGACAGCCGATGTGGAGAGTCTCATCGCGACGAACTGCACTGGGCTGGTGGACATGGCACGGCTGGTGCTGCCGAACATGCTCGACCGCGGCAGCGGCCACATCGTGAACATCTCCAGCGGAGCTGCCTGGATCTCGATGCCACCCTTCACGGTCTACTGCGCGACCAAGTCCTTCGTCGATGCGTTCACGGAGGGACTGCGCCGGGAGGCGAGCGGCCGACACGTGCGCGTGCACTCCGTGAACCCGGGCCCTGTCAAGACCGAGTGGCTGCCGCGCTCGATGGGCTTCGTGCCGGACGAGGGTTCGGCGGAGCAGCGCGACGGCCACGGCGTATCGGTGTCGCGGGTGGTCGATGCGATCGTGCGCTGCCTGCTGCGGCCCTACGGCCGGACTGCCTCAGTGCCGCGCTTTCCCATCGGCCTGGCTCGCGCGACAGAGCTACCCCTCGTGCGGCAGGCCCTGGACGTCGGGGGTCGGATGGCGGCGTCCCGGCTGCGGGCCTAGCCAGTGCCTGCGCGGCCGCAGGGCGACGTCACCCGCGGCACCACGGCGCCGAACCGGCTTCGCCGTGTCGACCGCTGGATCACCTGGCGCTGCGCCGCCGCGCTGCGCGCCGCATCCGAGCCGCTCGTCGTGGACCTCGGCTTCGGTGGCTCACCCGTCACCACGCTGGAACTGCACGCGCGACTGGTGAGGCTTCGGCCCGACGTCCGCGTCGTGGGCGTCGAGATCGACCCGGAGCGGGTGACCGCGGCGTCGGCGTACTCGCGTCCTGGTCTGTCCTTCGTCCGCGGCGGCTTCGAGCTGCCGGTGAACGGGCGACCCGTCGTGGTCCGGGCGATGAACGTGCTGCGGCAGTACGACGAGGCACAGGTCGCCCCCGCGTGGGGCCAGCTGCTGGGCCGGCTCGCGCCCGACGGCGTGTTGATCGACGGCACCTGCGACGAGATCGGGCGCCGCGCCACGTGGGTGACGGCCAGCACCGCCGGCCCGGAGTCGCTCAGCTTCTCGGCCCACCTCGCCTCGCTCGATCGGCCGTCTCAGCTGGCCGAGCGGCTGCCCAAGGCGCTGATCCACCGCAACGTGCCGGGCGAGCCGATCCACGACCTGCTCGCGCTGCTGGACGAGCACTGGGCCCGCACCGCGCCGTACTCGTCCTTCGGCCCGTCACAGCGGTGGAGGGCCATGGTCGAGTCGGCCAGCGATGCGTGGGACATCGCACGCCAGCCTGCGCGCTGGCAGCTGGGCGAGCTGACCGTGCCCTGGGCGAGCGTCGCTCCCAGCTCGCCGTTGGCAGGATGAGCCCATGAGCCTTCCCCCGGGGATCGACCACACCCACGTCGTGCACAACGGCAAGCGCGACATCACCATCAACGAGCTGGCGCTGCAGTCACCGGGGATGGACCGGCTGATGGCCGAGCTCGGACCGCGCATGCACCGCCTCGGGTACGCGGGACTCGCCGCGAACTGGCGGCTCGCCGACTACTTCTACAAGTCGGTGGTCAAGCAGTTGCGGCTGTGCGGGGCGTCGCGGCCGAAGTACGCCGAGGACATCGAGCAGTACATCGTTGAGGACTGCGAGCCGGTGAAGGCCGCGATCAAGGCTGCGGACGTCGCCGCCTTCGAGGCCGCGTTCGTGACGATGGTCGACCGCGGGAACCACTACCACGACGTCTACGCCAAGCCCTACATCCGCTGGGTGCTGCCCGCCTCGCCGCCGGACGACCTCGATCTCACCGCCGGCCTTTAGCCCACGTTGGTCCCAGGCCCGGCCAGGTGCGCGCCCGTCGCCTCAGCTCCCACAACCGCGACCGGGCAGTCGCTGACCCGCAGCAGCGCCGAGCTCACCGAGCCGATCACGTGGCGCATGAAGAAGCCCCGCCCGTGCGTGCCGACGACCAGCAAGGTGGCCTCCGACGAGGCGCTGCGCAGCGCATTCAGCGGGGCAGCCTCGGTCACGAGCTGCGTGACATCGACGTCGGGGAACTTCTCGCCCCATCCCGACGTAACCTCGCTCAGCTGCCGGACGGCGCTCTCGCGCCTGTTGGTGAACATGCTGGTGTCCAACCCCGAAGGGTCGGCATCTGCCGCATAAGCCAGGACAGCGGTGAGCCGGACGCCGCGACGTGACGCCTGATCGAAGGCGAACCCGAGCGCGTCTTCGGACAGCGCAGAGCCGTCTACGCCGACGACGATGTCACCGGTCGGGACGGAGTCACTCGGCACCACTACGACAGGGCATCGCGACTTGGCCGCCAGCCGAAGCGGCACCGGGCCGAGCCACCCCGCCGCATGCCGCGTCCGGTCTCGCCCACCGACTACGAGCAGCAACGCGCTGTCGCTGGCATCGAGCAGCACTGCCGGCGCCGGACCCTCAACGAGGTACTCTTGGTGCACCAGCGTCGGACCAAATCCGGCAGCGATTCCCCTCGCTGTGGCAAGGATTTCTGCGCCAAGCCCTGCCATGTCGCCCGCCGTCGGCGCCATTGACGCGCCACCCAACATGGAGCCGCCCGCAAAGGCGTTGAACGGCTCCCAGGCGTGCACGATCGCAAGAGGCAAGCGGCGCCCCGCGGCCTCACGACACGCGAACAGCAGGGCGGCGTCGCTCGGCGTCGAACCATCGACACCTACGACGATGGGCTGCGTGATCATGGTCATGAGGCACCCCTTGCATGGTCTTCGTGCGGTGTAGTGCTGCGCCTTCTACGCTCGCCGCCGCCTCGTGCCGCGCCTAGAGGCGAAAGGCCCACGCCTCGGCTCAGCATCCGTGTCGTGATGCCGCCTCAGATGGGCTCGTCGGGCGACTGCCTGGGCCACTAGCGTCCCCTGTCGTGCGAGTCGTCTACGAGACCGAGCGCCTGGTGGTGCGCTACTGGGAATCGGAGGACGCCCCGAGGGTCTTCGACATCTACTCCCGCTGGGAGGTCGCTCGCTGGCTGGGCAGCGACCCCAAGCCGATGGAGTCCCTGGAGCGGGCGCAGGTCTCGGCAGAGCGGATGTCGATCCCCCGGGACGACCCGACGTTCGGGCTCTGGGCGGTGTGCCTGCGCGGCGCCGAGGACCAGCCGCTCGGCTCGGTGCTGCTCGTCCCCGTGCCCGAGGCGACCGACGGCGCCATCGAGGTCGGCTGGCACTTCCACCCCGACGCGTGGGGGCATGGCTACGCGACGGAGTCTGCGGCGGGCGCGCTGCAGCGTGGCTGGGACGCGGGGCTCGCGCGGGTGATCGCGCTGACCTACCCGGACAACGAGCCGTCCCAGGCGGTCTGCCGTCGACTTGGCATGACGCACGAGGGGTTGTCCCGCGCCTACTACGGCATCGAAGCCGACCTGTTCTCGATCACGCGACCGAGCTAGCGGCCGCGGACCTCGCGTAGGGCCGGCCGTACGTCCACCAGGTAGACGATCGCCGCCACGAGAGAGGCGATGCCGAGGATGCCCAGCCCTTGGCCGAGCAGCGCCCCGATGGCGAGCACCGCCACCCAGGGGAGCTTCTGCCACTTGTCGGCGGCCAGGTAGGCCCGCTCGGGCTGGATGAGGGCGTCGATCAGAGCCCACAGCTTGAGGGCGAGCAGCGCCAGCGACAGGAGCAGGAAGATAAGGGTGATTGGACCGAACAGCACGCTCACGGGCTGCCTCCCGGGAGGACGACCTTGTCGAGCTCGGCGAGGTCCTCGGCCGTGGGCTCCCACTCCCCGGCCGCGGCGTTCGCTGTGACCTGCTCGGGCTTGGTGGCACCGGCGATGACGGAGGCGACCGCGGGCTGCGCGGCAAGCCCGGCGATGGCCACGTCCAGAAGTGAGCGACCGCGGGCGTCGGCGTACTCGATCAGCTTCTCGACAGCCCCGAGCCGCTCCGGCGACGCCAGCTCGGGCTTGCGGTCAGTGATTCGCGCGCCCGTCGGCAGCGCAGCGCCCAGGCGGTACTTGCCGGTCAGCAGGCCATTCGCGAGCGGGAAGTAGGGCAGCAGGCCGACGCCGAACTGCTCGCACGCCGGCACCACCTCGGCCTCCACGCCGCGGTCGAGCAAGGAGTAGTGGTTCTGCACGGACACGAACCGCGCCGTGCCGGCCGCGCGCGCCGTCCAGTCGGCGTCGGCCACCTGCCAGCCGCTGACGTTGGACCAGCCGATGTAGCGCACCTTGCCCTCCACCACCAGCTCGTGCAGCGCGGCGAGCGTCTCCTCGACCGGGGTCACGCCGTCTGGCACGTGGTACTGGTAGAGGTCGATCCACTCCGTGCGCAGCCGGCGCAGCGACGCCTCGACCGCGAGCCGGATGTAGCGCCGCGAGCCGCGCACTCCCCAGTCGGGCCCGTTGAGGCCCTGCATGTCCATGCCGAACTTGGTGGCGATGACGACGTCCGTGCGACGCCGCCCCAGCACCTGCCCGATCAGCTCTTCCGATGCGCCGACGCCGTAGTAGTCAGCGGTGTCGAGCAGCGTGACGCCCGCGTCGATTGCGGCGTCCACCACGGAACGGGTCGCCTCGAGGTCGCAGACCCGGCCGAAGTTGTTGCACCCGAGGCCGACGACGCTGACGGTGAGGCCGGAGTCACCGAGTTGGCGATAGCGCATGCATCGACCCTAATTGCCCAGCCCTGACAGCAAGACGCGGCCCGCCTGGGCTGGGTCCCGGGCGGGCCGCGTCGTGCAAGGTACAGGGCTGGGGGGTGTGCCCTGGACCGTGCGCTCAGGAGAGAGCGGCTAGCTGGTTCAGCCGATCTTCTCGGCCGCGGCCTCGACCGCGTCGGTCGTCGCCACGGCGGCCTTCTTGGCCGTGGTCGTCGTGGCCTTCGCGCGGGTGACGGTGGCCTTCACCTGCTGCTTGGCCTCCACGGTCGCCTGCTGGCGACGGATCTTCTTGACGAGCTTCTCGCCACGGACGGTGAGGTCGCCGTAGAGCCCGGTGGCCTTGCCGTTGAGCGTCTCGGCGTAGGTCTTGGCCTTGGCCGGGAGCTCCTTGACGTCGGCGACGGACAGCGCCGTGAGCTTGCCCTGCAGCTCCTTGCTCTGGGTCTTGGCGAGCTCGAGCTGGGCCTTCGCGGTGGCGGGCAGGGCTCGCAGCTGCTCGACGGCGAGGTCGGTCGCGCCGGCCACGACGTAGAGCGGGCGGGCGTACTCGGACTTGACGGTGGCGGTGAGCTTCTTGACGTCGGCGGTGATCGCCATGAGGTGGTTCCTTTCGGTTGCGGGTGTGGGGTCAGGACGTGGATGCGGTGGACTTCTTGGTGCTGGACTTCTTGGTGCTGGACTTCTTTGCGGTGGGCCTTGTTGCGGTGGCCCGCGCTGCGGTGGGGGCGGTGACGCCGGTGACCGCGTTCTCCTTGCGGAAGGAGTCGTAGATCTCGACCAGCACCTGCTTCTGCCGCTCCGTGATCGACGGGTCGGCCAGCAGCGCGGCGTGGACGTCGGACTCCTCGCGGTCCTCGAGGAACCCGGCCTGGACGTACAAGGCCTCAGCGGAGATGCGCAGGCCCTTGGCGATCTGCTGGAGGATCTCGGCGCTGGGCTTGCGCAGGCCGCGCTCGATCTGGCTCAGATACGGGTTGGACACACCCGCCGTCTTTGCCAGCTGACGCAGCGAGATCTGAGCCGTACGCCGCTGGTCGCGGATGTACTCGCCGAGCTCGCCGACGCGCAGAGTTGCCATGTGGGACAGGCTATTCAGTGGTGCTAGCAATTGCAAGCGGCAGTGCTAGCAGCGCCCGGTGGCGTGCGTCACAGTGCTTCACCCACAGCGGCCGGATCCATGTCACCATCTCGCGCATGAACGCGCGTCCCCGCCTTCGGCCCATGATGTTCCCGGCACTGGTCTCGCTGCTGCTGCCGCTCAGCGCCGCGGCCCACGCCGCGGCCCGCCCGGACCCCGTGGGGTGGCGACCCTGCGCCTACCTGCCGGCGCCTCCTGACGCGGTCTGGGGGCCGAGCAAGAACGTGGGAACACCGCCGGCGCAAGCCCGGCTTGCCCCGGGCGACGTGATGACTCTGGTCACGAACCGCGGCACGATCAGGATCAAGATGCTGACGGATGCTGCGCCGTGCACCGTCAACAGCTTCCGGTTCCTCGCCTCAAAGAAGTACTTCGACGGCACCCACTGCCATCGGCTCACCACCAGCGGGCTCTATGTGCTGCAGTGCGGCGACCCTTCAGCCACCGGCTCCGGTCACCCCGGCTATGAGTACCAGGACGAGAACCTGGTCGGAGCGACCTACAAGGCGGGCACTGTGGCGATGGCCAACGCCGGTCCGTCGACCAACGGCAGCCAGTTCTTCATCACCTACAAGAGCTCGTCTCTTTCCCCGCTCTACACACCCTTCGGAGTGGTCCTCGGCAACGGGCTCGACATCGTGCGGAAGGTCGCCGAGGCCGGGTCGGACAACTCCAACGGCTCGGGCGACGGTCATCCGAAGCGCTCCGTGGTCTTCAAGACGGTCAGGCTCAGGAACGCCTGACCTACAGAGCGACTGCCCGCACTTCGCCGACGGGCTTCCCGGCTCCGAGTACGACGGACGCGGGTACGGCGTCCAGCTGGTCGGCCGGCACTCCCAGCCGGCGCAGCGCCGCCACCAGCACGGGTGTTGCGGCGCGTGCTGCGCCGTCGGCGATCTTGACCGCGACGGCGGTGCCGTCCGGCAGCGCGGCGCCGTACACGCCCTCTGCCCCGTCCTTGGCCAGCAGACCCGGGACGGACTGCATCAGCGCTGTGACCTCGCGGCCTGTGCCGCCGACGGCGAAGGGAAAGCCGCGCATGGCGTCGGCGACGGCAGACTCCGCACTGCCTGCCGGAGCTTGCACCATCCGGGAGAAGGATCGCGCGACGCCGGTCAGCGTCATCGACAGCAGCGGTGCGCCGCAGCCGTCGACCCCGACGTGCTCGGCACGCTCGCCCGACAGCTCCGCCAGCGCGGCGCCGATCGCCTTCTGGAGCGGGTGCTCGGGGTCTCGATAGCCCTCGATCGACCAGCCGTTGTGCTGGGCGGTGACAACCATGGCCGCGTGCTTGCCAGAGCAGTTCTGGTGGATGCGGTCGGGTCCGCCGCCCGAGCGGATCCAGTCGTGGGCCGCGGCCTGGTCGTAGGGCAGCGTGGGGGTGTTGTCGAGCGCCTCCGGCCCCAGGCCGCCGGCGGCGAGGATCGCGCGCACCAGGGCGATGTGGTGCGGCTCCCCGGAGTGACTCGCGGCGGCCACGGCCAGCTGCTCAGGGTCGGTGATGACCGACCCCAGGCCGGCCCGCATCATCCCCACGGCCTGCATGGGCTTGCTCGACGAGCGCGGGAACATCGGAGCGTGCACCTCGCCGACCGCCCACAGTTCGGAGCCGTCGGGCCCGAGCGCGACGACGGACCCGTGGTGAACGCTCTCGATGAAACCGCTGCGGACAACCTCGGCGACGACCGGTGGCATCAGCCCGCGTCGGAGGGAAGCAGCGCCTCGACGTCCGCGTCGCCGTCGCGGTAGCGGCGCATCATCTCCGCCGCACACGCGTCCATCGCCTGCTGCACCAAGCGGCGGTCGGAGGAGACCTGCTCCTCCTCGGCTTCCAGCGTGCGCAGTGCGCCGCGCAGCGCGTCGTCGCTCTGGGCCGTCACGTCGGAGATCCCCACGTCGGCCACGAGCGCCTCGACGTAGCGCCGGTGCTCGTCAACCCGTGACGGCTCGACGGACGCGTGCCTTCCCAGTCCGCGCGCCCCTGGGCGCATCTCCTCGGCGAGGATCCGGGGCAGGTCGTCGATGATGCTTCCCTCGCCTCCGGTCTCGCGCCGGTTGAGCTCGGCCCGCAGGATGTCGATCCGGCCCTGGATGAGGCGGCGGATGTAGGACAGGTCGGCCTCCTCCTGCTCCGCCTCGGCGCGCATGGCGCGCAGGTCCTCCAGCGCCTGGCCGGCGATGTCGGTCAGGAAGTCGGCCGCGAGCACGCGGTCAATGCGGCGTCGCCCCGGGTGTGTCATGTCATCCCCTCGTATCCGCCGAGCGGCGGTCTTTGATGCCCAGCATGGCGCGTGCCTCGCCCGGTGTCAGCGGCGGCCTCAAGGCGGTGGTGGCCAATGCTGCCGCCCGGCGGACCAGCTGGCCGTTGCTCTGCACCGGCTGACCCGGCGCGAAGGTGAGCGTGTCCTCCATGCCGACCCGCAGGTGGCCCCCGCAGGACAGCGCCGCGAGCATCACAGGAAGAGTGCCGCGCCCGACGCCGGTGGCGGACCAGGTCGCCCCCTCAGGCAGCGCGGCGACGCAGGCGACCAGGGCCTGGGCCGTGGCGGGCATCCCACCCGGCACGCCCATCACCAGGTCGCAGTGCACGTGGCCGCCGTAGGGCGCGCCGTGCTTGTCGAGCAGCCGGCTCAGCGTGGTCAGCTGCCCGAGGTCGAAGATCTCGAACTCCGGCACCACCGCCCGCTCGCGCATGGCGAGGTAGAGCCGCTCGATGAGGTCCCACGGGTTGAGGAAGACGTCGTCACCGAAGTTGACGGTGCCGCAGGTGAGGCTGGCCGAGTCGGGGTCGGCATCGAGTACGGCGACCCTGGCCTCGGCGCCGTCGGTGACGGCGCCCCCCGTGGAGACCTGGATCACCAGGTCCGTGGCCTCGCGGACCGAGGAGAGGGCCTCACGGACGTAGCCGAGGTCGAGCGTGGGCCGCGCCCCGCCGTCACGCACGTGGATGTGGATCATCGCGGCGCCTGCGGCCTCGCAGTCCTGCGCGGTCTCGACCAGCTCCTGGACCGTCACCGGCAGGGCCGGAACGTCGGACTTGTCCGACTCTGCGCCGGTCGGCGCCACGGTGATAAGCGTTCCGGTCACCGGGGCATCGTGCCACGCTCGCGCAGGGCTCCGGGGGCCAATCGGGGCCGTCGGCTGCCCCGGCTGGTGGACGCCGCCGACGCGGGGGCCAGTCGACACGCCGTACTCGCCCCTCCGGCTTGCCCATTCACGCGAGAGATTCGCCCAGACGGCTCAACGTGGGGCTCTCCAATGCCGAGGCAATATGGGTACGTCGTGAGGAGGTCCCCTCCGGCGTGGTCCAGCGTCCGCCGGGAGGTCGAGTTGCTCAAGGGCGACCTCGCGGCAACACCTCTGGTGGAGGTGCTCCGGACCCTCGCCGACGAGGGCGCTACCGGCTGCCTTCGCGTCAGTGACGTCGAGGGGGAAGAGGCCTCGGTCTACGTCAAGGGCGGGTTCATCTACTCGGTCGCCGTGCCCGGTCGACGTCCTCAGCTCGGCGCCCGCCTCGTGTCGTCCGGTGCCCTGGCCCCTGAGGCTCTGGCCGAGGCGCTGGAGGCCCAGCGCGACGAGCTGCAGGGCTGGCGACTCGGAGAGCTCCTGGTCCACCTCGGATTCGTCGAGCAGACGGTGGTCGAGGCATTCGTCACTGAGCAGCTGCGCGACGGGATCACCGACCTCCTGCGCTGGCAGGACGGGCGCTGGCGCTTCCGCAAGAACGACAAGACCCGCGAGGACGTCGCCCCGCCGATGGCGATCGACGAGCTGCTCGCCGCCGTCGAAGAGCGCGAGGGCGAGTGGGCCGGGATCCTGCAGGAGGTCCACGCCCCGACCGCGATCCCGGTGCTCTCCACGCGCGGGACCGCCTCTCCCGAGATGATGCTCGACGGTGACTCGTGGTCGCTGCTGTGCAAGATCGACGGTGAGCGCTCGATCGCCGAGCTGGCCCGCGACGCCGGGCTGACCCTGTTCGAAGCCGGTCGGGTCGTCGTCGCGCTCGTCCAGGCCGGGCTCGTCGACGTGGAGGAGACGGTCGAGCCCGCGCTCAGTGTCGTCACCGGTCCTGAGCCGGTCACGACGACAGCGGTCGAGGAGGACCAGCAGGAGCCGCCGGCCGACATGGCCATGCGCCTCGCTGCTGCGTTCAGCACTCCCGAGGAGCCCGCCCAGGACATCGCCGAGCCGGTCCCGGCTGAGCCGTACGAGGCGTTGGCCGAGGCCGCCGCGACGAGCGACATGTCGGAGATCGCGGCCCTGGTCACCGAGGCCGTCCTGAGTTCGCCGGCTGCGGTGGGTGGCGACCCGCGCGACGAGCTGTCGGCCTCGATCGCCCGGGTATCCGCCGCCCTGTCGGACCTGCTGGGCAGCTCGCCCGCGCAGCAGGGACAGGACGTCTTCGACCTGCCGCCAGGGCTGCGCAAGCCGCCGAAGCCCGCTCCGTCGTCCCGTACGAAGAAGCGCACCGCCGATGACGAGCGTCGCGACCGGCTGCGGGCGGCTGCCGCGGCCGAGCTCGCATCCGCGCACGCCGAGGCTGAGGCAGGTCGCAGCCAGGGCAACGGCAGCCTGGCAGATGTGGTCTCGCTGGACTCGCGCCGCCACGAGCGTGCCGACGAAGCCGACGGCGCTGCGCTTGAGGCTGAGCGGGTCGCCGCGGAAGAAGAGGCCGCCCGGCTCGAAGCAGAGCGCGCTGAAGCCGAGCGGATTGCTGCAGAGGAAGAGGCCGCCCGGCTCGAAGCAGAGCGCCTGGAAGCGGAGCGCATTGCTGCAGAAGAAGAGGCCGCCCGGCTCGAAGCAGAGCGCCTGGAAGCGGAGCACGCCGAAGCCGAGCGGATTGCTGCGGAGGAGGAGGCTGCGCGGCTCGAGGCCGAGCGGGTCGCCGCCGAGGCAGAGGCTGCGCGCCTCG
>JAVEEJ010000109.1 GCA_030840515.1 Frankiaceae bacterium
CGAAGAGGGGAACTGCTGTGGCTGGACGAGCAGCCGTAGGTCTCGACATCGGGACCTCGGGAGTGCGCGCCGCCGAGCTCACGCTTGGCAAGGGCGGCGCCACCTTGGAGCGCTTCGGGCAGGTCGCGCTGCCTCCTGGTGCCGTGCGCGACGGTGAGGTGGTCGACCCCGACACCGTCGCCGGCGCGATCAGGCAGCTGTGGTCGCAGGCCAAGTTCGGCTCCAAGCGGGTAGCCGTCGGCGTGGCGAACCAGAAGGTCGTCGTTCGCCAGGTGGACCTGCCGTGGCTGCCGCTCGAGGAGCTTCGCAAGTCGCTGCCCTTCCAGGTCGCTGACTTCGTGCCGATGCCCCTCGACCAGGCCATCCTCGACTTCCACCCGATCGAGGAGGTCACGAACGAGCAGGGCGGCCGCATGCTGCGGGTGCTCCTCGTCGCCGCCCACAAGGACATGGTGTGGGGCGCGGTCAACGCCGTGCAGAAGGCCGGCCTCGAGCCGGTCATGGTCGACCTGACCTCCTTCGCCGTGCTGCGCTCGCTCGCTCCCGCCTCGGACGTCGGCCTCGCCGGTCCTGCCGAGGCGCTCATCGACGTCGGTGCCAGCGTGACCAACATCGTCATCCACCAGGGCGGCGTGCCGCGCTTCGTTCGCGTCCTGCTCATGGGCGGTGGCGACGTCACCGACGCCGTCGCCGAGCGCCTGGGCGTCCCTGTCGAGCAGGCCGAGGCGGTCAAGCAGCAGATGGGCATGCCGGCCCAGGCCGGCTCCGCGCTCGCCGACCACCCGGCGGCTCGCGTCCTCGAGACCAGCGGGGCGGCCTTCGTAGAGGAAGTCCGCGGCTCGCTCGACTACTACCTCGCCTCGCCCGGTGCCTCACCGCTGCGCCGCGTCGTCCTCTCGGGCGGCGGCAGCCAACTGCGGGGTCTCGCCGAGCGACTGGCGGCCGCCACGCGCCTGCCCGTTGACCTGGGCAGCCCGATGCAGGCTCTGCGCATCGGCCGCACAGGTCTCTCGCCGGAGCAGCTTCAGTTCGTCCAGCCGCTCGTCACCGTGCCGGTTGGCCTCGCGATGGGAGCGGCGGCATGACCGTCACGACATTCGCCACGAGTACGGCGACGCAGGCTCTGGCACGCGTCAACCTGCTCCCGCCGGAGATCCGTGAGGAGCGCGTCGTCCGACGCGTCCAGGTGGGTCTCGGGCTGGGACTGGCTGGTTGTGCCGCCGTCGTCGGCCTCCTCTACACGGCCGCTCACCACTCGGTGAGTGCCGCGCAGACTGACCTCGACCAGGCGACGGCTCAGCGCACGGCGCTGCAGAACGACGTGGCCCGGCTGAACAGCGTCTCCCAGGTCTACGCCCAGGTCGCCTCGCGTGAGGCGATGCTGACCCGGCTCATGGGCGACGAGGTGCAGTGGTCGCACTACATGAACGACCTGTCGCTGACGGTGCCGAGCAACGTGTGGCTGACCAGCGTCACGATCACCCAGACAGCTGGTGCGCCCGCTGGGCCCACCAGTGCCGCTGGCGCTGGGGCCCCCGTGTTCGACGCGGGCATCGGCACGATCACCTTCAACGGCGTCGCGATGAGCCACGACGACGTCGCTGTGTGGCTCGAGTCCCTCGCCAAGGAGAAGGGCTACGCCAACGCCTACTTCACCAACTCGACCGAGGTCGGGCTGTACAGCCACAAGGTCTACAACTTCACGTCCAGTGTCACCGTGACGCCGGGTGCGTACTCCGGCCGATTCTCCAAGCCGGCAGGGAGCTGACATGGCCAAGCTTCGCAACCACGTAGCCATCGCGGGGCTTCTCGCCCTCGTGATGCTGGCGGCAGGCTGGTTCCTGCTCGTCTCGCCGCAGCGCTCGAAGGCGGCTGGGTTCAGGGACGACGCCGCTCAGACCAGGTCGGCTTCGAGCGCGTTGCAGACCCAGCTCGCCCTGCTCAAGTCCCAGGCCAAGCAGCTGCCGAAGCAGCAGGCCCGGCTCCACGCCATTGCGACGAAGGTGCCGAGCAACCCCGCTGAGCCCGCTCTTCTCCGGATGCTCACGAAGGCTGCGAGCGACTCCGGAGTGGACCTGAGCTCGGTCGCTCCGGCCCCGCCGGCGCTGATCGAGTCCACACGGGCTGCTGCGCCTAGCACGGCCCCTGGGGCTCCTGTTGCGAGCGCACCGGTGACCACAGCCGGCCCGCGCGTAGCCACCATCGCGTTGGCTATCACCGCCGTGGGGACCTACTACGAGCTCGAGCAGTTCCAGGCCAACCTGGAGAACCTCAGCCGGGCGCTGAAGACGGTCGGGATCGCCTTCAAGCCGGGCGGCGCTGCGAGCCAGGTGGTGCCTGGGGCAGGGACGTCGAGCAGCAATGCCTACGACGGCAAGATCACCGCGACGATCAGCGCGAATGTGTACATGACCGTTGAGGCTGCGAGCGTCGCGCCTCTGACTGGGGCCGGCCAGCCGGCGCCCAAGAAGTAGGGGACGACGATGACTGAGCAGGCCCTGCTCCCCGGAGCTGTCGAGGTCGACGGCTCGAAGTCCAACTCCCGCGTCCTGCTTGTGGCCATGGGAGCTGGAGTCCTCGCGCTCTTGGTGGCGGTGTACTTCCTCTTCTTCACCGGCTCCGGGACGGACCAGGCGCTGAGCTCCCAGCAGCTCCCGGCCCCGCACTCGAAGGTCATCAAGAAGACGACGCACAAGACGACCGCGAAGAAGCCAGCCGCTGCAGTCGTGCCCGCGACCTTCACCGGCGTGCACAGCAAGGACCCGTTCAAGCCCTTGCTCAACCCGCCGCCCCCGCCGCCGCCGAGCGCGGCACCAGTCGCCGGAGGTGGCAGCACCGCCCCGGCACAGGTGGTAGGGCTCAGCAGCGTCGGCTTCAGCACGGTCACCGTGACGGTCAACGGCGTGGTCTACAAGCCGAAGGTCGGCAGCTCGTTCGCGACCTACTTCAAGCTGCTCCGCCTTCAGGGCCCGTCGTGCGCCACGTTCCTCTACGGCGACGAGTCCTTCGACCTCTGCAAGGGCAGCACCACGACCAAGCAGTAGTCCAGCGCCACCAGAGCAACCGGAGCGGTCCGTCCCCAGCTGGGGGCGGGCCGCTCCGGCTTTTGTTCATGCTCTGGGAGGATGCCGGAGTGCTGCGCTGGATCACCGCCGGAGAGTCGCATGGCCCTGCGCTGCTCGGGGTCGTCGAGGGACTGCCGGCCGGCGTGCGCATCACCACCGCGGAGATCGCCGACGGTCTCGCCCGCCGCCGACTCGGGCACGGCCGCGGGGCCCGCATGCAGTTCGAGCGCGACGAGGTCGAGCTGCTCGGCGGCGTACGCCATGGCCTGACCATGGGCGGCCCCGTCGCCGTGCGGATCGGGAACTCCGAGTGGCCCAAATGGCGGGAGGTGATGAGTCCTGACCCGGTCGACGCCGCCGCACTTGAGGGCCTTGCGCGCAACGCGCCCCTCACCCGACCACGACCCGGCCACGCCGACCTCGTGGGCATGCAGAAGTACGGCTTCGACGACGCACGCCCGGTGCTCGAGCGGGCGAGTGCACGGGAAACGGCGGCGCGCGTCGCGGTCGGCGAGCTGGCGCGGGCGTTCCTGCGCCAGGTGGCGGGCGTGGAGCTCACCAGCCACGTGGTGCGGATCGGCTCGGTGTCCGCACCCGAGGGGATCGTGCCGAGACCCGAGGACCTTCCCACCGTCGACGCGAGCCCGGTGCGCTGCTTCGATGCGGCTGCCTCGCAGGCGATGGTGGCCGAGGTAGATGCCGCGAAGAGCGAAGGCGACACACTTGGCGGCGTGGTCGAGGTGCTGGCCTACGGACTGCCACCTGGACTCGGCAGCCACGTCCACTGGGACCGGCGGCTCGACTCGCGGCTTGCCGCTGCCCTCATGGGGATCCAGGCGATCAAGGGAGTCGAGGTCGGAGACGGTTTCGAGCTCGCGGCGCGTCGGGGCTCGCAGGCCCAGGACGAGATCGTCAGCGCCGAAGGTCGCCTCAGCAGGACGACCGGTCGCTCAGGTGGCACCGAGGGCGGCATGTCCACCGGTGAGCCGCTGCGGGTGCGGGCCGCGATGAAGCCGATCAGCACGGTGCCGCGCGCCCTCAGGACGGTGGACGTCAGCACCGGTGAAGAGGCCGTCGCCATCAACCAGCGCAGCGACGTGTGCGCCGTACCCGCCGCCGGAGTCGTTGCCGAAGCCGCCGTCGCCATCGTCCTGGCAGATGCGCTGCTCGAGAAGTGCGGTGGGGACTCCGTCACCGAAACCCGGCGCAACCTGCAGGGCTACCTCGACGCGCTGAGCATCCGTTGAGCGACGAGGCAATGAGCGACGAGGCAATGAGCGACGAGGCAATGAACGGCGAGGACTGCGCGCCGGAGCCGCCGGCCAACTGGCTCGACCTCGTCGTGCTGATCGGGCCACCCGGCGCAGGCAAGAGCACGGTCGGACGCGCGCTCGCCGCAGAGCTCGGTGTGCCGTTCCGCGACACCGACGACGACGTCGAGGCCGCGGCGGGCATGAGCATCACCGACATCTTCCTCGAGTACGGCGAGCCGCGGTTCCGCGAGCTGGAGCGCGAAGCGGTTGCGCTGGCTCTCGCTGAGCACGAGGGCGTGCTGGCCCTGGGTGGCGGCGCGATCCTCGACCCTGAGACCAGCCTTCGGCTGCGGCCCTACCAGGTCATCTTCCTCGACGTGGGTCTGGCTGACGCGAGCAAGCGCGTCGGGTTGGCGCAGTCCCGTCCGGTGCTCGCGCTCAACCCGCGCAGCGAGCTCAACCGGCTGCTGCAGGAGCGCCGCCCCTTCTACGTCGACAACGCGAAGGCCACCGTGGATACCACCGGCCTCGATGTGGATGAGGTGCTCGACGAGGTGCTCGACGTACTCATCTGGCCCGGCAGGTGAAGAGCACCACCGTCTCGGTCGCGGGGGAGCGCCCGTACGACGTCATCATCGGCCGCGACGTCACCGAGCTGCTGCCAGGCCTCCTGCAGCCAGCCCGTCAGGTGGCGCTCATCCATGCCAAGCCGATGGCCCAGTGGGCCGACACCGTCGGCGGAGCCCTCCGCTCCGCGGGTTTCCTCGTGCACCTGATCGAGGTGCCCGATGCGGAGGAGGCGAAGACGCTGGCCGTGGCGAGTCAGTGCTTCGGCGCCTTGGGCGAGGCCGGTTTCACCCGCACCGATGCCGTCGTGGGCCTGGGCGGCGGCGCGGTCACCGATCTCGCGGGATTCGTCGCGGCGACCTGGCTGCGCGGGGTCCCCGTGGTGCACCTGCCGACGACGCTGCTCGGGATGGTCGACGCAGCAGTCGGAGGCAAGACCGGTGTGAACACCGACCACGGCAAGAACCTCGTCGGTGCGTTCCACCCGCCGACCGCAGTGCTGTGCGACCTGGCTGCCTTGGACACGTTGCCAGTCCGCGATTTCGCTTCAGGGCTTGCCGAGGTGGTGAAGGCCGGCTTCATCGCCGACCCCGTGATCCTCGACATCATCGAAGCCGACCCGCGCGAAGCCGCTCAGCCCGGCGGACCGCGGACGCTCGAGCTGGTCGAGCGAGCCGTCAAGGTGAAGGCGGACATCGTCAGTCGGGACCTGCGCGAGGCAGGGCCGCGGGAGGCGCTCAACTACGGACACACACTCGGTCACGCGATCGAGCGCGCGGAGGCGTACCGCTGGCGTCACGGTGACGCGGTCAGCGTCGGCCTGTGCTACGCCGCCGAGCTCGGGCGCCTGACGGGGCAGCTCGACGACGACACGGCCGCGCGGCACTCCGCCGTACTCGCATCCCTCGGACTCCCGACCACCTACCGGGCCGACGCCTGGCCGGAGCTGCTCGCCGCGATGCGCAACGACAAGAAGTCGCGGGGGGACCGGCTGCGCTTCGTCGTGCTCGAAGGGCCCGGTCAGCCGGTGATCGTGGAGGCGCCGGATGACAACCTGCTGGCTGAGGCCTACCGCGCGGTCAGCGACTAGGCGTCCGACCAGTCCCGGTCATCTCGGTCGACCGGTCCGCGCGTCAGCGAGGCCTTCACGAGCGCCTCGAACTTGTTCGCCAGGTCGGCCAGCTGTGAGGTCTTCGTCGCATCGTCCGCGCTTGATCGCGCGATCCGCTCGGCCTGGTCCCGGATCCGCTCGATGCCGTCCATGGTGCGGCCGTCAAGCCGGGTGCGGCCATTGCTGCTGACCACGTACTGCTCGGCATAGCTGAACCCGTTGCAGCCGGTGCAGTTGTCGTTGACGGTGACGGCCACGTTCTCGGGCACGACGCGCGTGGGGGTGCTCGGTACGAGCACGGCCTGGAACGCGATCGCGACGGAACGGCAGCCGGTGCAGTCGTGGTTGTAGGCGACGGCCTGGTTGGTCTGGTCGACCGTGTCGCCGAGCGCCGCGACCACACCGAAGGCAACCTCGCGCGTCGTCGGGTGGGCCGCCGTGCTCTCCGCCCAGGCGATGTTGTCGTGGGCCCTTCCGATCCCGCCGGCCGCATACGCCGAAGGCGTGAAAGCGAGCGGCACCACCGCGATGACGCCGATGGTGACGGCAGACCTGAATGCGCGCACCGTTCCTCCTCGCCCGATGACTCCGTGCCTGCCCGTGTCGGCAGCCGGCAAACCGCCCTAGGGTGAGGGCCGTGCAGCGCGTGCTGGTCCTCAACGGACCGAACCTTGGGCGACTCGGCAGCCGGGAGCCGGAGGTCTACGGGAACGTCGAGTACGACGACCTCGTGGGTCGTTGTGCTGCGTGGGGCGCCGAGCTCGGCCTCGAGGTCGACATGCGGCAGACCGACGACGAGGCCGAGCTGGTCGGGTGGTTGCACCAGGCCACCGACGACGCCACGCCAGTCGTGCTCAACGCCGCGGCGTTCACGCACTACTCCTACGCGCTGCACGACGCCTGTGCCCAGCTCAAGGCACCGCTGGTGGAGGTGCACATAAGCAACCCGGGGCGGCGCGAGGAGTTCCGGCACACCAACGTCATCGCGTCGGTCGCGACCGGCAGCATCTCCGGCTTCGGGGTGGACTCCTACGCACTGGCCCTCCGTGCGGTGAGGGCCCTGCTGGCCCGGTAGGCTCGCCCCTCGTGGCTTCTACCAATGACCTCAAGAACGGCATGACGCTCGACCTCGACGGCCAGCTCTGGAACGTCGTCGAGTTCCAGCACGTCAAGCCCGGCAAGGGTCCCGCGTTCGTGCGGACCAAGCTCAAGCACGTCATGACCGGCAAGGTGGTGGACAAGACGTTCAACGCGGGCGTCAAGGTCGACACCGCCACGGTGGACAAGCGCGACATGCAGTACCTCTACCGCGAGGGTGCCGACTTCGTCTTCATGGACAACGACACCTACGACCAGATCCACATCCCCGCGACCGCGGTCGGGAAGATGTCCGACTACCTGCTCGAGGGCATGACGGCCCAGGTGTCCACCCACGAGGGACTGCCGCTCTTCGTCGAGCTGCCCGCCTCGGTCGAGCTGGTCATCTCCCAGACCGACCCCGGACTGCAAGGTGACCGGTCGACCGGCGGGACGAAGCCGGCGACGCTGGAGACCGGGGCCGAGATCCAGGTCCCGCTGTTCCTCACCACCGGCGAGAAGGTCAAGGTGGACACCCGCACCGGCGACTACCTCGGGCGCATCAACAGCTAGTGGGCGCTCGCAGCAAGGCCCGCAAGCGGGCGCTGGACGTCCTCTACGAGGCGGACCTCCGCGGCTCCGACGCGGTGAGCACGCTCAGTGAGCGGTTGCTGCAGAGCGACCCCCCGGTGCCCGAGTACGCCGTCGAGCTCGTGGAGGGCGTACTCGCCCACCGCGAGCGCATCGACGAGCTGCTCGCCACCTATGCCGTCGGCTGGACGCTCGAGCGGATGCCGGCCGTCGACCGCAACATCCTGCGGATCGGGGCGTTCGAGCTGCTGTGGCGCGAGG
>JAVEEJ010000151.1 GCA_030840515.1 Frankiaceae bacterium
GCCCTCGGTGCGGGACCGGGCCGGAGGACGACCACCGTGGTGCCGCGCCATCCCGCACGGCTGACCGTGGTCTCCAGCGCGGGGATGGATGTCGTCTACGGGACGGCCACCGTGGTGACCGGGCAGCTCCGCGACCTCAACGGAGTGGCTCAGCCCGACCGCATCGTCCAGCTCCAGGGGCGGTACGTCGGGGGCTCGACCTGGCGCACGTTGAGCAGCGGAAGGACCGGGTCTGACGGACGGCTGGTGCTGCGTGCGACGCTCGACGGCAGCACGGTCCTGCGGCTGCATCACCCCGCCGACGCGGTCGCGGCCCCCGACCTGGACGCCGGGACCGTGACGGTCGCGGCGCGGGTGTCCGCGTCCAAGAGCACCCTCCGGCTGCGTCAGCACCACCCCATGACCGTAAGCGGAACGGTCGGCCCTTCGAGGCCGGCCGGGTCATCGGTGCTGCTGCAGAAGCTCACCGGCGACTCCTGGCGGACCGTCGTCTCGGGGAAGACCGGCAACTACAACCGTTACGCACTGCAGTGGTCGCCCCCGGCGGTCGGGAGCTTCAGGCTGCGGGTCGTGATCGCCGCGACCACTCGGCTGGCCACAGGGACGAGCGCCTCCTGGGTCCTGCGGGTGGACCCGGAGAACGTCGCCGACGTCGCTGCGGACATCCTGCGCGACCACGGCATCACCGAGGCAACCGTGCACTCGTCCGGCCTGCAGGACCGGGCGACGGCGCGGTGGAACATCGTCGACCTTGCCGCGGGCAGGGCGGCGCGGCGTTCGTCCTACCAGAACGCCCCGGGCGGCTCCACGCGAGTCGATATCAGGCTCCTCGACGCCCTGCGCGCCATGGGCCTGCGGATGAGCGTCGGGGTCTCGGAGATCGCCGGCGGAAGCCATGCGCCGCACTCGGCCCACTACGACGGCCAGGGGTTGGACATCAACATCGTCAACGGGCGGCATGTCGGCGGCGGGGCGAGCTACTCCGCGGTGGTCTCCACCTGCCGGGCGTTCGGCGCCACCCACGTCTACAGCCCGAGCTACGACCCCTACGGCGGGCACAACAACCACGTTCACTGCGAGTGGTCCTGAAGCGCTGATCTGTCGGTCCGCGGAGGTAGTGTCGCCCTAGATCACGAGCGTCGTGACACGTGCGCGGCAGGAGACACCGATGGCGACCAAGGACACCGGCGGCGGCCAGTCGAAGGCTCAGAAGACCTCGGAAGAGGTCGAGGAAGTCCAGGCTGAGGAGTCCACGGACGTCGCCGACCGCCAGGCGAAGCTGACCGACGACGTGGACGCAATTCTCGATGAAATCGATGAAATACTTGAGGTTAACTCCGAAGAATTTGTGAGGTCGTACGTACAGAAGGGCGGGGAGTAGATAGCTCTATGCAAAATCCCGAGCGTTCGACCAAGCGCTGCTCGCGGTGCCAGCAGAGCCAGCCCCTCGCTGCTTTCGGGAAGAACAGGGCCAGCAAGGACGGACTGAACGGCGCGTGCAAGAGCTGCCTCAACGCCGTGCAGACCGAGCGCCGCCGAGCTCTGGGCGTGGCTGAGCAGAAGCGAGGCCCGGCCGTGGGTGCCACTGAGAAGTGGTGTCCTGGCTGCGATCGCATTCTGCCTCGAGGCGAATTCCACAGGTCACCGGCTCGCAGCGGCGGTATCAACTCCCTGTGCAAGGAGTGCTCCCGGGCCGCCGTGGCGAAGTCCTACCGGAAGAAGCGCGACGACCAAGGCAAGCCACCGCGTCGGGGAACTCTCCCAGGCCAGAAGTGGTGCCCTGACTGCGCGGAATTCCGACCTGTGGAGGTCTTCTACCGGAACAAGGCAAGCGCCGACGGTCTCGCGGCGTACTGCCGCGAGCACCAGCGTGCTCGGGTCGATGCAAGCCGCGCGCGCAACGGCGGCAACCGCAATTATCACTTGAAGCGGCGGTACGGCATCACCGAGGCCGAGTTCGACGAGATGTTCGTTGACCAGGCCGGACTCTGCGCGGCATGCGGCGAGAAGAAGGCCGAGCACGTCGACCACGACCACGACTCTGGCAAGGTCCGCGGACTGCTCTGCTTCACCTGCAACGTCGCCCTCGGTAACGTCGGCGACGACATGGGGATCCTCCTGGATCTCGTCGACTACCTCGAGGAGTTCGGGTGCGAACCCCAGCTGACCCATCTTCAGCGTTCGATGCTGCGTTCAATCCGGGCAGCACTTCCTCTTTCGCCGAGTGGCTCGGATCCACATCCCCCCACCTCCTCCCCGGAGCCGGGGGAGGACCAGCAGGCCTCATGAGCGACGTCCCTCACGGGACGACGATCGTCGCCGTCACGTTCACCGACGGCGTCGTGATGGCCGGTGACCGGCGCGCGACGATGGGGAACGTCATCGCCCAGCGCGACATCGAGAAGGTCTTCCAGGCTGACGCCTACAGCGCGGTCGGCATCGCCGGCACGGCCGGCCTCGCGGTGGAGCTGGTCCGGTTGTTCCAGGTCGAGCTCGAGCACTACGAGAAGCTCGAGGGCAGCACGTTGAGCCTCGAAGGCAAGGCCAACCGCCTGTCCAGCCTCATCCGCGGCAATCTTGGCATGGCGATGCAGGGCCTCGCCGTCGTCCCGCTCTTCGCCGGCTACGACCTCAACGCCGGCGAGGGCCGCATCTTCAGCTACGACGTGACGGGCGGGAAGTACGAAGAGCACTCCTTCCACTCGGTCGGATCCGGCAGCGTCTTCGCCCGCAGCGCCCTGAAGAAGACCTACCGCGAGGACTTCACCGCCGAGGACGCTGCGCTCGCCAGCATCTCCGCGCTCTATGACGCGGCGGACGACGACAGCGCCACCGGCGGCCCTGACGTGACTCGCAAGATCTACCCCGTGGTGGCGGTGGTGACGGCCGACGGCTACGAGCGGCTCACCGACGCAGAGGTCGGCGAGCACGCCGAGACAGTGATCGCGCAGCGCATGACCGAGCCGGGTGGACTGCACGCCCCGATCCGCTAACCCCACGCCCGCCGTACTCGCACCCGACCTGCAAAGCCGAGAGGACGCCCGTGACCGCCCCGTTCTACGTCTCGCCCGAGCAGGTCATGAAGGACAAGGCCGACTACGCGCGCAAGGGCATCGCGCGTGGGCGCAGCGTCGTCGTGCTGCAGTGGGCCGAGGGCATCGTGTTCGTCGCCGAGAACCCCTCGAAGGCGCTGCACAAGATCAGCGAGATCTACGACCGCATCGCTTTCGCCGCCGTGGGCAAGTACAACGAGTTCGAGATGCTGCGCCGCGCGGGTGTGCGCATCGCCGACCAGCAGGGCTACCTCTACGACCGGCGTGACGTCACCGGTCGCGCGCTCGCGAACACCTACGCCCAGCACCTCGGCACGATCTTCACCGAGGCGGGGAAGCCGTTCGAGGTCGAGCTGGTCGTCGCCGAGGTGGGCGACGATGCCGGTGAGGACCAGATCTACCGGCTCACGTTCGACGGGAGCGTCTTCGAGGAGCACGCGTACGTCGCCATGGGGGGACAGGCCGAGACGGTGAGCGCCTACCTCAAGGAGCACTACACCGACGGCCTGCCGCTTGCCGACGCCCTGAAAGCCGCCGTGGGCGCCCTGAGCGCCACCGACGGCGACCCGCGTGAGCTCCTCGCGGGCCAGCTCGAGGTCGCTGTGCTCGACCGCACCCGACCGCAGCGAAAGTTCCGCCGCCTGCTCGGGTCCGCGCTCGAGCAGGCCCTCGCCTGACGTTGCTCCCATCGGGTAGTCCGGCGCTCCTGGCTGGGCGAAACCCGGGCCACCGGCGCTGACCCTGAGGCATGATCCCTCGATGGACACCGAGCGGGGCGAGGTGCGGCTCGCGCTGGAGCCGACGAGCGCCAGTGCGGTGACGGCGCGGCGCGCAGCCAGTTCCGCTGTGCGCGCATCCGGCCTTGCAGACCTCGCTCCTGACGTGGCGATCGTGGTCAGTGAACTCGTGACGAACGCCGTGCTGCACGCCCGCACGCGGGTTGAGGTCCGGATCCTGCTGCAGGAGTCCGGCGTGCGGGTCGAGGTCGTCGACGACGGCCCCGCGGATCTGCTGCCCACACCGGAAGAGGCGTCCGAGTCGACGCTGGACGACCTCGAGCTGCAGACCACTACCGGTCGTGGCCTCGCCATCGTCACGGCCCTGGTGGAGTCGTGGGGCGTCGACCCGGGACCCGAGGGGAAGCTGGTCTGGGCGGAGCTGGGCACCAGCGACCGCCCGCGCAGGGTCGGCAGCCCGACGCCGGCTCCTCCGGTAGAGCCGAGCACGATGGGGACACCGGTGCGCCTCGTCGCGGTGCCGGTGCGCCTCGCCCTCGCCAGCGAGGGCAACATCGAGGACCTCGCCCGTGAGCTGGACCTGGCCCGCCTCGCGCAGGAGCACCCTGAGGCCATCGGGCTCCTCGACGAGGTCAGGGAGCTGCTGGGCGGTTACCGCGACGCCATCGTCAACGCCCGTCGGGCCGCCATGCAGGCCTGGGAGGCCGGCCGGCGGCTCATCGACGTGAACTTCCTCGTCCGACCCGAGTCAGGGCCGCGGCTGCGCCGACTGACCGCTCTGCTGGAGCAGGTCGCCGCGCTCTGCCAGGCGGGGAAGCTGCTCAGCCTGGCGCCGAGCGAGGAGGTGCTGGCCTTCCGCCGCTGGTGCAGCGGGGAGATCGACCGCCAGCTCGACGGGGCCCAGCCGTCCGCCTGCCCGTTCCCGGTGGCAGCCCCCACGGCGGGCGGCTCCGCTGGGGAGGCCGTCGAGGACGTCGACCGGCCGGGCCGCATGCTGCTTGACCTCCAGGCAGTCACCGCAGCCCTGGCAGGAGCCGACGACAGCGCCGCGGTGAACGACATCGTGCTGTCCCAGGTCGGCACCGTCATCGGCGCCGACACCTGCTCGGTCAGCCTGCTCGCCTCGGACGGGGAGACGCTCGAGCTCGCCGGAGCCCGGGGGTTCGACTCCGAGCTCAGCGCCCACTGGGCGACGTACCCGCTCTCCGCCGACCTGCCCGCGAGCGAGGTGGTGCGCACCGGCAGAGCGGTCTACCTGG
>JAVEEJ010000139.1 GCA_030840515.1 Frankiaceae bacterium
CCGCGCTCCTCCCAGTAACCGGGCTCGACGCCCGCCGTCAGCTCGATCCCGGAGAGCCACTTGGTGCTCTTGTAGCCGTACATCGAGGCGACGTACATCCGGACGGGCCCGCCGTGCGCGTGGGTCACGGGCTTGCCGAGCATCTGGAGGGCCACGAGTACGTCGGACGCGCGGGCCTGCTCCAGCGTCAGGCTCTCGGTGTAGGCGCCGTCGAAGGACCGGAAGCGCAGCGCTTTCGCGGCAGGCAACGGCTCGGCGAGGTCGAGGATGTGCGAGAGCCGCACACCGACCCAGTGCACCTGCTCCACCCGCCAGCCCGTGACGCACTGGAAGTCGCGCACAAGCGTCGTCTGCGGCATCGCCTGCAGGTCCGAGAGTCGATGCGTCGCCGGGTTGCCGACCAGGCCGGAGATGTCGAGCGTGTACGTCGAGGCGTCGCGTTGAGGGACGCTGTGGGTCACCGAGTAGAAGCGGAACCCGTTCCCCCGCGGCAGCTGCGAGACGAGCCCCGTCGGGTCGGCGCTCTCCACGCCGGAGAGCGCATTGGTCAGCGCGTCCTGCACGCGTCGACCGGCGACGATGCCCGCGGCTCCAGCAGCGATGAGCCCGAGCACGACCCGGCGGCCGACTGCAGCGCCCTCGTCGTCCTCCACGCCGTCACGGTACGTCGGCGGGCGCGCGCCTGCTCGCTGACCTGGTGGCTGGGCTAGTAGGAGGCTTCCGGTTCGGGCTCGCGCACGATGTCTGCCCCGAGCCCGCGCAAGGTGGTGGCGAGGTCGGGGTAGCCACGGTCGATGTGGTGGATCTCGCTCACCGTGGTCACGCCCTCAGCCACCAGACCCGCGAGCACGAGACCGGCGCCGGCCCGCACGTCCGTGGCCCGGACCGGGGCACCACTGAGGAGCGGCTTGCCGCGTACGACGGCATGGTGCCCGTCCGTGCGCACCTCGGCACCCAGCCGGACCAGCTCGTGCACGAAGGCGAAGCGCCCGTCGAACAGGTTCTCGGTGATCATCGCGGTTCCGTCGGCCACTGCGTTGAGCGCCAGGGCGAACGGCTGCATGTCGGTCGCGAAGCCAGGGAAGGGGAGCGTCACGACGTCGACCGCCGAGGGACGGCGGTCGATGGACACCCGGAACCAGTCGTCTCCCCCATCTACCTCAGCGCCTGCCTGCGCCAGCTTGTCGAGCGCGATGTCGATGTGCTGCGTCACGGCGCCGCGGACTTCGACGTCTCCCTGGGTCATCGCGGCCGCGAAGGCGAACGTCCCCGCGATGATGCGGTCCCCGACGGTGGTGTGAGCGGCCGGGGAGAGTCGGTCGACTCCCTGCACCTCGAGGGTCGACGTGCCGACCCCGCCGAGCTTGGCCCCCATCGACTCGAGCAGATGGCACAGGTCCACGATCTCGGGTTCGCGCGCAGCGTTGTCGATGATCGTGGTGCCGTGCGCCAGGACGGCCGCCATGAGCAGGTTCTCGGTCGCTCCCACGCTCGGGAAGTCGAGCCAGACCTGTCCCCCGTGCAGCCCCTGCGGCGCCCGCGCGATGAGGAAGCCGTGCTCGCTCTCGATCTCCGCGCCCAGCCGCTTGAGCCCCTCGACGTGAAGGTCGAGCCCGCGTGACCCGATCGCGTCACCACCAGGCAGCGCCACGCTGACCTCTCCGCAGCGCGCGAGCAGAGGACCGAGCACGCAGATGCTCGCCCGCATGCGGCGCACGAGGTCATAGTCCGCCTCGTGACCGGGTGCCTCGGGCACCGTGATGCTGAGCTGGTCGTCCGCGTGGTCCACCGTGCAGCCGAGCCGCCGCAGCAGCTCGGCCATGATCTCCACGTCCAGGATCGACGGCACCCGGCTGAGCTGGGTGGTGCCTTCGGCGAGCAGCGCGGCAGCCATCAGCTTCAGCACGCTGTTCTTCGCCCCGGGCACACTGACCGAACCCGACAGCCGGGCTCCGCCGACGACTCTGAAGCGCTCCACGCCGGACATCGTAGGGTTCGGGCCATGACCGACGACCAGCCCGTGACAAGCGTTGTGCTGTCGCGGATCTACACCAAGACCGGCGACGACGGCACAACCGCGCTCGGGGATATGAGCCGGACGTCGAAGACAGACTCGCGACTTGCGGCCTACGCCGACGTCGATGAGGCGAACTCCTCGATCGGCGTCGCGATCGCGCTGGGGGCGCTGTCACCTGAGCTCAACACGCTGCTCATCAGCATCCAGAACGACCTGTTCGACGTCGGCGCGGACCTGTGCACGCCGGTGGCGGAGGACCCGCCCTACCCGCCGCTTCGCGTCACGGACGCCTACGTGGAGCGGCTCGAGGCGGCCTGCGACGCGCACAACGAAAAGCTCGAGAAGCTTCGGTCCTTCGTGCTCCCAGGGGGTACGCCGGGCGCGGCCCTGCTGCATGTGTCCCGCACCGTGGTACGGCGGGCGGAGCGCACCACGTGGCTCGCGCTCGAGGCCTACGGCGAGACCATGAACCCGCTGACCGCGCGCTACCTCAACCGGCTCTCCGATCTGCTGTTCATCCTGGCCAGGGTGGCGAACGTCGACGCCGGCGGGGACGTGCTCTGGAAGCCCGGCGGCTGAGGTGGACCCCTCCGGGCTGGAGGCACTGCTGGACGACTACGTCGCGCGCTTCAACGAAGGCGTCGAGTCCGCTGACTTCGCCGGCATGCTGGAGATGCTCGACGAGGACGCTGAGCTGCGGTTCTCGGGAATCCCCATTGGGCCGTTCGTCGGGCGTGACGCCATCCGCCGCGCCTACCGCGCCGGGCCTCCGGACGACGGCATTCGCCTCGTCTCGGTCCAGACCAACAGCTCGGCCGAAGGCGACAACGACGAGGTGGTCGGCGAGTACGCCTGGCTGCGTCGCCCCACCAGCACAGCGGGCCTGATCACGCTCGAGGTCACCGACGGCGTCATCACCTGCGTGGACATCGCCTACTACAGCGACTGAGCCGCACGATGGCGCGCCGAGGCTGCGTCAGACCGCTTGGCCAGCAGCGCGCAGCCGCGCCGTGGCGCGCAGCACCCGCGCCTGCCCCTCGTCGCTGTCCTGGTCGCCCTGCGCCTCGTCGAGCTGGCGCTGGGCGCGAGCGACGTCGATCTCCGACTCGAGCTCGGCCAGCTCGGCCAGGATCTGGACGCCCTCATTCGTGACGGACAGGAATCCGCCGTGCACGGCGACCTTGGTCTCCGCGCCGCCCTCTTCCATGAGCCGGACGATGCCGCCCTCCGCGAGCGCACCGAGCAGGGGCACGTGTCCGGCCAGGATGCCGATCTCGCCGTCCGTGGTGCGGGCGAGGACCATCTCGACATCGCCCGACCACACCTCGCGGTCCACGGCGACGATCTCGACGCTGACGAGGTTGGCCATCAGGAGCCGAGCTCCTTGGCCTTGCGCTCGACGTCCTCGACCCCGCCGGCGGAGAAGAACGCCTGCTCAGGAAGGTGGTCGTACTCGCCCTCCGACAGCGCGCGGAACGAGGCGATGGTCTCGTCGAGGGGCACGAACGAGCCCTCCTGGCCGGTGAACTGCTTGGCCACGAAGAAGTTCTGGCCGAGGAAGCGCTGGATGCGGCGGGCCCGCCCCACCAGGATCTTGTCCTCTTCGGAGAGCTCGTCGATGCCGAGGATGGCGATGATGTCCTGCAGCTCCTTGTAGCGCTGCAGGATGTTCTTCACGCGCTGCGCGACCTGGTAGTGCTCGTCACCGACGTAGCGCGGGTCGAGGATCCGGCTGTTGGAGTCGAGCGGGTCCACAGCCGGGTAGATGCCCAGCTCCGAGATAGGCCGCGAGAGAACCGTCGTCGCGTCCAGGTGCGCGAACGTGGTGTGCGGCGCCGGGTCGGTGATGTCGTCGGCGGGCACGTAGATCGCCTGGATCGAGGTGATCGAGTGCCCGCGGGTCGAGGTGATGCGCTCCTGGAGCTGGCCCATCTCATCCGCCAGCGTGGGCTGGTAGCCCACTGCGGACGGCATGCGGCCGAGGAGGGTCGAGACCTCGGAACCGGCCTGGGTGAACCGGAAGATGTTGTCGATGAACAGCAGCACGTCCTGCTTCTGCACGTCGCGGAAGTACTCGGCCATCGTGAGGGCGGCGAGGGCGACCCGGAGACGGGTGCCCGGCGGCTCGTCCATCTGCCCGAATACGAGCGCCGTCTTGTCGATGACGCCTGACTCGGTCATCTCGAGGAACAGGTCGTTGCCCTCACGGGTGCGCTCGCCGACGCCGGCGAACACCGAGACGCCACCGAAGTTCTCGGCGACCCGGTAGATCATCTCCTGGATGACGACGGTCTTGCCAACGCCCGCGCCACCGAACAGACCGATCTTGCCGCCGGACACATAGGGCGTGAGCAGGTCGATGACCTTGATGCCGGTGACGAACATCTCGGTCTTGCTCTCGAGCTGGTCGAAGGGCGGCGCCTGGCGGTGGATCGGCCAGCGCTCCGCGATGTCCAGCGAGGACGTGGGCACGTCCATCGACTCGCCGAGGGCGTTGAAGACGTGGCCCTTGGTCACGTCGCCGACCGGGACCGAGATCGGCGCGCCGGTGTCGGTCACGGCCTGACCACGGACCAGGCCATCGGTGGGCTGCATCGAGATCGCCCGGATCATGTTGTCGCCGATGTGCTGCGCGACCTCGAGCGTGAGCATCGTGGTCTCGTCGCCCAGGGTGCGGTCGACATGCAGCGCGTTCTCCAGCTCAGGCATCGTGTCGGGAGAGAACTCCACGTCGACGACCGGGCCGATCACACGGACCACGCGTCCGGTGGTGGCGCCGGCCTTCGAGGAGGCAGGCGATTCTGAAGTGGCAGAGGCTGTGGTGGCTGTCATCGCTTGTCGCTCCCGTTTGCGGCGAGGGCATCCGCCCCGCCGACGATCTCGGAGATCTCTTGAGTGATCTCTGCCTGGCGTGCCTGGTTGGCCAGGCGGGTGAGGGTCTTCACGAGCTCTTCCGCGTTGTCGCTCGCGGACTTCATGGCGCGCCGGCGCGAGGCCGACTCCGAGGCCGCCGACTGCAGCAGCGCGGCGTAGATGCGGCTCTCGACGTAGCGCGGCAGCAGGGCGTCGAGCACACCCTCCGCCGAGGGCTCGAACTCGTAGAGGGGCAGCGGCCCGTCCGGCGCCGGCTCGTCGGTCTCCTCGACAACGAGCGGCAGGATCCGGCGCGCGGTCGCGCGCTGCGTGAGGGCGCTGACGTACTCGGTGTAGACGATGTGGATCTCGTCGACCCCGCCTTCGTCGGCCGGCGCGAGGAACGCCTCGATCAGCGCATCGGCGGCCGTCTTCGCATCCGGGTAGGTCGGCTGCTCGGAGAAGCCGCTCCACGAGGCCGCGACCTCGCGGCCACGGAACTTGTAGTAGCCGATCGACTTGCGGCCGATCAGGAAGGGCACTGGCTCCTTGCCCTCGGACCGAAGGAGCGCAGCGAGCTCCTCCCCCGCCCGCAGGGCGTTCGCGTTGTATGCGCCCGCCAGCCCGCGGTCGGAGGTGATGATCAGCATCGCCGCCCGGGTCGCGTTCTCGTGGGTCGTCGTCAGTGGGTGGTCACTGCTCGACTGGCTAGCCACCGCCGAGACCGCGCGCGTGATCGCGTCGGCATAGGGCTGGGCGGCAGCAACGCGCTGCTGCGCCTTGACGATCCGCGACGCGGCGATGAGCTCCATCGCTCGCGTGATTTTCTTCGTCGACTGCACCGACCGGATCCGGCGGCGGTAGACGCGAAGCTGGGCACCCATGGCTAGTGGCTCTTCGCCGCGTCCGCCGGAGCGGGCTTGTACTTCTTGATGGACTCCTGGCCGACGTCGGCAGCGTCCATCGCGTGGGCAGGGGCCTCGTTGATCAAGGGCTCCCCGCCGACGAGCTGGAACTGCTTCTTGAACGCCCCGATCGCCTGCGTCAAGGACTCCTTGGTCGCGTCCTCGAGCAGACCGCTCTGCTGGATGGCGTCGAAGATGCCCTTGTGCTCACGCGCCACGTAGTCGAGGAACTCCGCCTCGAAGCGGCGGATCTCGTTCGTCGGGACGTCGTCGAGCTCGCCCGTCGTACCCGCCCACAGCGAGACGACCTGCTTCTCGACCGAGAACGGCGCGTACTGCGGCTGCTTGAGCAGCTCCACCATGCGCGCGCCGCGCTCGAGCGCGGCCTTGGAGGCCTTGTCCAGGTCCGAGCCGAAGGCCGAGAACGCCTCGAGCTCGCGGTACTGCGCCAGGTCGAGGCGAAGTGACCCGGCCACCGACCGCATCGCCTTGACCTGCGCGGAGCCGCCCACGCGGGAGACCGAGATGCCGACGTTGATGGCGGGACGGACACCCGAGTTGAACAGGTCGGTCTCGAGGAAGATCTGGCCGTCGGTGATGGAGATGACGTTGGTCGGGATGTAGGCCGACACGTCGTTGCCCTTGGTCTCGATGATCGGCAGCCCGGTCATCGACCCGCCGCCGAGCTCTTCACTGAGCTTCGCGCACCTCTCGAGCAGCCGGCTGTGCAGGTAGAAGACGTCACCTGGGTAGGCCTCGCGGCCCGGCGGACGGCGCAGCAGCAGCGAGATCGCGCGGTAAGCCTCAGCCTGCTTGGACAGGTCGTCGAAGATGATCAACACGTGCTGGCCCTGGTACATCCAGTGCTGGCCGATCGCCGAGCCGGTGTAGGGGGCGAGGTACTTCACCCCGGCCGGCGCCGAGGCCGGCGCGGCGACGATGGTCGTGTACTCGAGTGCACCGGCTTCCTCAAGGGCGGCGCGCACGGTCGCGATGGTCGAGCCCTTCTGGCCGATCGCGACGTAAATGCACTTGACCTGCTTCTTCGGGTCGCCGCTCTTCCAGTTGTCGCGCTGGTTGATGATCGCGTCGATCGCCACCGCGGTCTTGCCGGTCTGGCGGTCGCCGATGATCAGCTGGCGCTGGCCGCGGCCGATCGCGGTCATCGCGTCGATCGCCTTGATGCCGGTCTGCAGCGGCTCCTTCACAGGCTGGCGCTGGACCACCGTGGGCGCCTGCAGCTCGAGCGCGCGGCGAGCCTCGGCGGGGATGTCACCGAGTCCGTCGAGGGGCAGGCCGAGCGGATCGACGACGCGACCCAGGAAGCCGTCGCCGACCGGGACGGACAGGATCTCGCCCGTGCGGCGAACCTCCTGGCCGGCCTCGATCCCTTGGCCGTTGCCGAGGATGACGCAGCCGATCTCAGCGACGTCGAGGTTGAGCGCGAGGCCGAGCACGCCGCCCTCGAACTGCAGCAGCTCGTTCGTCATGCAGGAATGCAGGCCCTCGACGCGCGCGATGCCGTCACCCGTCTCCAGGACGATGCCGACCTCTTCGCGGGTCGCCTCCGGCTGGTAGGAGTCGACGTACTGCTCGATCGCGCTCCGGATCTCGTCCGGCTTGATCGCGAGCTCTGTCATGAGTCCTTCATCCCTGTCATTCGTTGCGGGCTAGCTGGTCAGTGCTGTGCAGATCAAGAGCAGGCCGATCAGGAAGCAAGCGCGCTGCCGCCGAGGTCACGGCGGACGCGGCCAAGACGTTGTGCGACGGAGCCGTCGAGCACCTCGTCGCCGACGCGGACGATCACGCCGCCGAGCACCCGTGGGTCGATCTCGACCTGCAGGTCCATGGCGCGGCCGTAGCCACGGCCGAGGGCAGCACTGAGGCGCTCGAGCTGGGCCTCGTCGGGAGCAACCGCGACCGTGACGCGCGCGATGATCCGCTGCCGCAGCTCCGCCGAGAGCTGGCTGAAGGCCTCGAGAGACCGGTCCAGCGTGCGACGCCGGCTCGGTGCGAGCGCACTGGCGGTGATGATGCGCAGCGCGACGGGGTCCACCTTCGCCGACAGGAGCGCGTCGATCAGCTCCCGTTTGCGCTCGGCAGGCAGTGCTGGGTTCGTCAGCGCGGCCCGGAGCCGGGGCTCGCGCTCGACGATGCGGGCGAACCTGAACAGCTGGTCCTCCACCTCGTCCAGCGTGCCGGCCTCGAGCGCCTGCTGGAACGCGGCCTGCGCGGCCAGCGACTCCACGGCGTCGACCATGTCCAGCGGGTGCGACCAGCGCAGCGCGACGAGCTCAGAGACGAGCGTCACGGCCGTGGCTGACACCTTGTCGCCGAGGAGCCTGCCCGCGAGCTCGGCGCGAGCCTCGCCCGGGACGGAGGGGTCAGCGAGAACGCGGCGCAGTTGCACCTCGCTGTCGAGCAGCCGCGCGACGGAGAACAGGTCCTCCGACAGCGCGCTGGCATCCGTCTGGCCCACCAGCTCGGCGAGCCGGGCCCGCGAGGTGGCGATGGATGCCCTGCTTGATCCCTGCATCAGCGAACCTGCTCCGGCTGGGCCTTCGCGCCCGTGTCGGCCTCGTCGAGCTCAGCCAGGAACCGGTCGATGATGCGCGTCTGCAGCGCAGTGTCAGCAAGGGACTCACCGACGATGCGGCTGGCGAGCTCGGCGCTCATGCGGCCGACCTCCTGGCGCAGCTGGACGAGCACCTGACGACGCTCGATCTCGAGCCGCTCCTCCGCCCGCCGGGTGACGCCCTCAGCCTCGACGCGAGCCTCTTCCTTGGCCGCCTCGATGATCTCGCGCTTGGTCTTCGCCGCTTCCTCGCGCATCCGCGCCGCCTCGGCGCGCGCCTCGGCGAGCGCGTTCTTGTACTCGGCCTCGGCGGCCTCGAGCCGCTCCCGGGCCTCGCGGCTCTCGTCGATCTGCGCGCGGATCGCCTCCTGTCGCGCCTCCATCGACTTCTGGATGGGCGGGATGACGAACTTCCAGAGCGCAGCGAGGATCAGCAGGAACGCGAAGATCTCCGCGAGGAAGGTGGCGTCCGGGATCAGGAAGTTCCCGGCGGCCAGGACCGTGCCGTCAGACATCGTCGGATCGCTTACTTGGCGAGGACGAAGACGAAGTAGCCCATGAAGGCGAGGTTGATGAAGTACATCGCCTCGACCAGACCCACTGTGATGTAGAAGAGGGTGCTCAGCCGGCCGGCTGCCTCGGGCTGGCGAGCGACGCCGGCGATGTACTGGCTGCCGGCGAGGCCGTCGCCGATCGCCGCGCCGATGGCGCCGCCGGCGAGGGCGATGCCGCCGCCGACCATCGCGCCGGCCACGGTGACCGCGTGCTGCATGGTGTCGTTTGCGGGCATTTTCGGTCTTCTCCTAGTTGTGCGTGGTGGGGCATGGCGGACGGAGCGGGGCGGGCGTCAGTGCCCTTCCTCGCTGACGGCGAAGCTGAAGTAGACGATCGTCAGCAGCGAGAAGATCAGCGCCTGGATGACGCCGATGAACATGTCGAAGAGCTTCCAGATCACTGTCGGCGCCCACAGCATGAAGGACGGCATCAGGCCGATCAGCGCGATCATCAGGCCACCGGCGAACAAGTTGCCGAAGAGTCGAAGCGCGAGCGAGAGCGGCTTGGCGACCTCCTCGATGGCCCGGAAGGGGATCAGCCAGCGCGGGGCGCCGGTGAAGCTCTTCACGTAGCCGAGCAGGCCCTTCTTGCGGAAGCCGGTGAGGTGCACCCAGGCGAGGACGAGTACGGCGAGCGCGGCGGTGAGGTTGATGTCGGAGGTGGGCGAGATCAAGTGCTCCTTCGTCGGCACGATCTCCACCCAGTTGGCGATCAGGATGAAGGCGAACAGCGTCACGGCGAGTGGGACCACGAACGGCGCGGCCTTGATCCCCATCGACTGCTCGACAAGGTCCTCGATGTACTTGGTCAGGCCCTCGAACGCGAGCTGCAGCTTTCCCGGCACACCGGCCGTGATGGTGCGCCGCATCCAGAGCCCGAGCCCGACGAGGATGGCACCTGCAACCAGCGTGGAGATCAGCGTGTCGCTGTGGATCGCGAAGCCGCCGATGTTCCAGATCGGGTGCTCACCGACCTTGATGTCGGCTGCGATGACCATTGAGGCGATCACGCGCCACGCGCCGCTCGGGCAGCGACGCCGAGCGCGGACGCCAGTGAGAGCAGCTGGTAGAAGGCCAGGCCGATCAGGACGGTCCAGCCCCAGGGCTGGACCACGAAGGCGATCACCAGCGCGATGACGGTGATGATGCCGAGCCGGCGCATCGAGGCTCCGATGATGACTGCACGACTGGGGTCTTCGGTGGGCGTGATCTTCGCGTTGGCCGACTCGGCCATCAAGCCGTTGGCGACGCCGAGGGCGATGCCGACGGTGACGAGGAGGCCGATGGCGACGTGGCCGAGGACTGCGGTGACCGCGATCAGCAGCACGCCGACGACGGCAGGCAGGACGAGGCTCCGCATGAGGTAGCCGGCCCCCCGACGGCTCGGGCCGATCGTGCTCGGACCCGAAGTGGTCGGTGCAGTCGCCACCGCCGCCACTCTCCTTTGCAGTGTCTTGGACAACCGAGCCAAAAGTGCCCTGGCTCAGTCACTGAGGTACCGACGCATCTGCCGGTAGGAGCCCAGAACGCCGAGCACGATACCCGACGCCATTCCCACCAGAACGAACACCGGCGCGGTGCCCAGTTGGTGGTCCAGAAACCAGCCGAGCGCCATTCCGGCGACCAGGCAGCAGGCCACGGCGAGCCCCATCCCTGCGAGTCCAAGCCCGGTGAGCTGGGGCCTCGGCTGGGTCGGCTGATCGTCGTGGTCGCTGGTCTGGCTGTCGCTGTGCATCGCGCTCCCCATGGGTGGATTTGGTGCTTTCCATCGGTCGCAAGCGGTGCTTGTGAAAAATAGCACAAGCGCCTCTGGCCGCTCAAATCAGCCGCTGCGTCGGGCTCGCAACCTCGGCAGGTTGGAGACGATCAGCGCCACCACCGCGAGCGCGGCCGTGACGCCCAGCACTGTCGTGGGCCCGTTGGTCGTGGTGAGACCGACTGCGCCGAAGGCCAGCAGCGCCGACCAGCTGTAGATGATCAGCACCGCCCTCCGCTTGGAATGCCCGATCTCCAGCAGCCGGTGGTGCAGGTGCGCCTTGTCGGGAGAGAACGGCGAGCGCCGCGCCCACGACCGACGCAGCACGGCGAGGAGCAGATCCACGAGTGGTACGGCGAGCACCAGCACAGGGAGCAGCAGGGGCACCAGCGCCGGGAAGAGGTCGACCTGGGTGATGCCCTTGGAGTTGGGGTCCATCTGCCCGGTCAGGGTGACCACCGAGGAGGAGAGCACCAGACCGAGCAGCATCGAGCCGGAGTCCCCCATGAAGACGCGCGCCGGGTCGAAGTTGTGCGGCAGGAACCCGAGGCAGGCGCCGGCGAGCGCGGCCGTCATCAGCGTGGGCGGCGCAGCGACGTCGTACCCGTTCAGAACGGAGAGCTTGTAGCTGTAGATGAAGAAGGCGACAGCGGCGATGGCGACCACGCCTGCAGCCAGTCCGTCGAGCCCGTCGACGAAGTTGACCGCGTTGATCATGATCACCGTGAACAGCACCGTGATCACCACGGCCTGGCCCTGGGACAGCGACAGCACGCTGTAGCGCGGCACCGGCAGCCAGAGCAGCTGCACGCCGCCGAGCACCATGACGCCGGCCGCCGCGATCTGCCCGCCCAGCTTGGTCAGCGAGTCGAGCTCGAAGCGGTCGTCGAGCGCACCGATGAGGCAGATGACCAGGCCGGCCTTCAGCACGGCGGTCGGCTCCGAGGAGCTGATGAAGGTGCCGGACAGCGTGGGCAGACCTCGAGCCACGACCAGAGCCGCGAGGATGCCGCCGTAGATCGCCAAGCCGCCGAGGCGCGGCGTCGGGATGGAGTGCACGTCCCGGTCGCGCACCGGGGCCATCGCCTTGATGCCGACCGCGAGCCGACGGGCGAGGGGGGTGAGCAGATACGTCGTGGCCGCGGCGACGACGAGCACGAGCAGGTACTCGCGCACCGCCCTCCCCTGTCCTCGGCCCTAAGGCCGTGGGTAGGCGGGGTGTCGCGCGACCAGTGCGGAAACGCCCGCGGCCACTTCAGCCGCAGCACTGCCGTCGGCGTCGCGTACGGCGCGGCCGATGAACGCCGCGACCTCCTTCATGTCCCCGTCTGTCATGCCCTGCGTCGTCACGCACGGCGTGCCCACCCGGATCCCGGATGCCACCGCCGGCGGCTGCGGGTCGTAGGGGATGGCGTTCTTGTTGAGGGTGATCTTCGCGGCGTCGCATCGCGCCTCGGCCTCAGCGCCTGTCACACCCAGCTCGCGCAGGTCGAGCAGCGCGAGATGGGTGTCCGTGCCGCCGCCGACCGGACGAAGGCCCTCGGCCGCGAGCCCGTCAGCGAGCGCGCGCGCGTTGGCCACGACCTGGGCCGCGTAGGTCTGGTACTCCGGCGTGAGGGCCTCCCTGAGCGCGACGGCCTTGGCCGCGACCGCGTGCATCAGGGGGCCACCTTGAGCGAACGGGAACACCGCCTTGTCGATCTTGGCGGCGAGCTCTTCCTTGCACACGATCATCCCGCCGCGCGGGCCGCGCAGCACTTTGTGCGTGGTGAAGGACACGACGTCGGCGTAAGGCACCGGGGACGGGATCGCCTTCCCGGCAACGAGACCGATGAAGTGCGCGGCGTCGACCATCAGCCACGCGCCGACCGCGTCGGCGATCTCGCGGAAGCGGGCGAAGTCGATGAGCCGGGGGTATGCCGTCGCACCCGCGATGATCATCTTCGGCCGGTGCTCGT